>JALYLT010000058.1 GCA_030774095.1 Chloroflexota bacterium | reverse complement strand
GCCTTCTCGATCTCCGCCGCGTCGATGTCGGCGAGCGCGTACGCGGACATGAGTCGGTCCCGCTCGAAGAACGCGCGGGCGCTCTCGGCCGAGGGCCGATCTTCGAGGTGGATCTCTGGCAGCAACGGGGCCGCGGTCATCGGTCCTCCTTCTTAATGGAAAGGACCAAGCGGGCCTCCGCCGGTCGCCGTGAGTACCCCGAGTGTACCGCGCTCCGTGTTGCGAGGGTGCCCATCGCGGCGCAGCGCGCGAGGGTGACGGGTCCGGTTAGGGCACGTAGCACCTCGAAACGCGGGGGTGCCAGCCAGGCGATGAGCACGGCCATGAGCGGGCCACCCGTCGCGCGATCCAGGAAGACCTCGCCACGCGTCAGGCTCTGCGGATCGCGAACGCCAACGGCGGCGTACCGAGCCACCGGCGCGACCAGCGCGACGATCGGCGCACCTGCGCGCACGGCCGCGATCGCCGTCCCAAGCGTCAGCAGCGAGTCCGCCTCGAGGTCGAATCGCGCACCGTAGCTCGTATCTCCGCCGCGGCGCGCAAGCGACCCGTCGATCCAATCCGTGGCGATGGCGAACGCGACGAGCGCCAGGCTCGGCCGGGCGATCAGCACCACACTCGCGATGACCCGGGCGGCGGTGAGCGCGTTCGCCGCGAGCCGGTACCAGATCAGTGCCACCACTCCCGCAACTCGCGGACGGCGTGAGCGGCTCGCGCGAGCGTCGGGCGGTGCGCGAAGAGGATCGTGTCCACGGCAAGTGGTTCCAGCCGGGCAAGGGAATCGCGAGCCGCGCGCAGATCCTCGCTCCAGTAGGGGTTCGGTGGCCGCAGCGAGCCTCCGTCGTCGCGCCACAACGCGTCGCCGCAGAACAGGAGCCCATCGCGTTCCCCAAAGAGGCACACGCTCCCTGCGGTATGGCCGGGCGCGTGGATGACGCGAAGACCGCCCAGCACAGGCAAGAGATCGCCGTCGGCAAGATCGGTGGTCATGGGAAGCCGACTCAGACGCCGGGCGAGCGCACCCGCGTTCAACCGCCAGGAGCGAAGACGATCTGCCGGGTGCAACAGGATCTCGGCTCCGAAGGCGCCGCCGATGTGATCCGGATGAGCGTGGGTCACGACGAAGCGGCGGATCTCATGAGGGGATCTTCCAAGGGCCGCGATCGCGGCATGAAGGCGCGGAAGCGAACCGCGCATGCCCGCATCGATGACCGTGATGTCGTCCTCGAGGATCGCGAAGGCCGTCGCGCCGATCAGCGGTACCGCAAAGACGCTATCAGCGACCTCAGTAGGAGATGAGCGTGACAATGTCGATGCTGGGCAGCTTCTCGCGGCCCCTAAGGGCGGTGAGCTCGATGAGGAACGCGGCCGCGACGATCTCTCCCTTGAGCTGCTTCACCAGCTCGATGGTCCCGGCGACCGTTCCGCCGGTGGCCAGCAGGTCGTCGACGATCAAGACCTTGGCGCCGGGCTTGATCGCGTCTTTGTGCATCTCGAGCGTCGCCGACCCGTATTCAAGGTCGTACTCGACGCTGACCACGTCGGCCGGGAGCTTGCCCAGCTTGCGCACGGGGACGAAGCCGACGCCGAGCTTGTACGCGATCGGGGCACCGAAGATGAAGCCGCGCGACTCCATGCCGACGACGACGTCAACGTCGCGTTTGCCGATGCGCTCCAGGAGTCCATCGACAGCGGCCTTGAACGAATCGCCGTCCTTGAGGAGCGGGGTGATGTCTTTGAAGAGGATGCCGGGCTTGGGGAAGTCGGGGATGTCGCGGATGCGTGATGCGAGATCCTTGGTCGTCACGGCCACGGGCGAAGCCTAAACGAGGTGCGCATCGGTGAACATTCGTTCCACCCGGTGCGTGGACCCGTCGCTCACCACGACGCTGATGTTGGTGTTCGTCGCAGGGCTGGGATCGAGACGCGGCAATACGCCGAGGAAATGGCTCATGAGGATCCGTGTGACGCCGCCGTGACCGACGATGAGAACGCGCTGTCCCGCGCTCTCAGCGGCGATGCGCGTAATCACGCCGTGCGCGCGCGACAGGACCTGCTCCAGCGTCTCGCCACGCGGCCACGCAACGAAGCCGTCATCCTGCCACTCGGGGAGGCCTCTGACCTCGTCGAACGGCAATCCCGTCTTCTCCCCCACGTCGATCTCCACGAGGTCCGGCTCGATATCGACTGGAAGCTGCTGCCGACGCGCGATGGTGAGCGCGGTGTCGCGGCACCGCGACAGCGGGCTCGAGACGATCCGGTCGAACTGAATGCTCGCGAGCGTCTCGGCGACGGCCTCCGCCTGCCGCCGGCCGCGCTCCGTGAGCGGGCTATCCGTCCGCCCCGCGAAGCGGTGCGCGGCATTGGCCTCGCTCTCGCCGTGGCGCACGAGATAGAGGGTCATGGGCTCGGTCATCCGGCGATCAGGTCGGGGACCTCGGACCAACCCCCCACCCGCGTGATGAGCGGATGCGCTACCTCGCGGTTCCACGGATGGTCAAAAAGGAAAACGCGAACGCCCGCTTCGGCGAGGCTCCGCGAGATCAGGTCATCGTCCTCGCAGAACACATCCAGGCGCAGCTCCTGCGCGAGCCGGGTCTTGTACCGCGCCGAACTCTGAGGATCGTACCGCCCACGGGGATGGTCGGGCGTGAACTCCCCGAGCGGCTTGAGGTGCACGGCCTTCGCGTAGTCGAAAAGACCTTTCTCGCGCAGCCAGGTCTCGGTGATCATCCGCCTGCGCTCGGCGCGCGCCGTGATGAAGAACAACTCGTGCCCGGCCGCCACGAGCTGCTCGAGCACCGCCGGGCAGTCCTGGTAGACCTCGAGCTCGCTGAAGAACGCGCCGTCGTAGAGCTTGATCCGGAAACGATCGCGCTGCTCGGGCGTGACCTTCTCGAGACCGGGAACGAGCTTGTCCCAGGGCGTGTCTCTCTGCACCCTCGAGAGGAGGTGCCAGCCGATCTCCTGCTCGTCGGGCAGCTTCACGCCGAACTCCTCCGCGAACTTGCGCAGGTAGGGCACGGCGCAGATCGCCATCACGTCATCGAGATCGATGCCGATGCGCAACTACGCCGCCACCAGGTCGAGCAGGCGCGTAAGCGCGTCGCGCCAGTCGCCGCGCGTGTCGAGCACCGAGAGGCGGATCTGCCGCTGGCCGGTCTGCGCCTTCGGGAACGCGCGTGTGACCGCGACTCGCTGCTGCGGCGTGATGTCGCGCGACAGCACCAGGCGCAGCTCCGGACCGCGCGCGCGCACCTCGGTGGCCCCGGCGCTCACGGCGCGCAGCTTCACCTCGACGCCGTAGAGCAGGTTGCGCACCGGATCGGGTGGCGGGCCGTAGCGATCGCGCAGCTCGTCGCGCAGCGCACTGAGATCGTCGATCGACCGCAGCTCGGCGATGCGGCGGTAGAGCTCGAGCTTGCGCTGGCGGCTCGGCACGTACTCGTCGGGGATCGCCGTGGAGAGCGCGAGATCCACCGTAATCTCCGGCAGAGCCTCCGCCTTCGGCTCGCCACGCTGCTCGTTCACGGACTCTTCGAGCATCTGCGTGTAGAGCTCGAAGCCGACGGCCGTGACGTGCCCATGCTGTTCCGCCCCGAGGATGTTGCCGGCGCCGCGGATCTCGAGGTCGTGCATCGCGATCTTGAATCCGGCACCGAGCTCGCTCGCCTCGAACACCGCCTGCAGGCGCTTGCGCGCGTCGTCCGTGAGCCGCTCCTGCTTCTCGTGCAGGAGGTAGGCGTACGCCTTCGCGGCGCTGCGGCCGACGCGGCCGCGCAGCTGGTAGAGCTGCGCGAGGCCGAGCTGGCCCGCGCGGTCGATGATGATCGTGTTCACGTTCGGGATGTCGAGGCCCGACTCGATGATCGTCGTGCAGACGAGGACGTCGTGCTCGGCGTCGGAGAATTCGACCATCACGCGTTCGAGCTTCCGCTCGTCCATCTGGCCATGCCCGACGATGAAGCGCGCCTGCGGCACGAGTGCGCGCAGCCGCTGCGTCTCGTGCTCGATCCCCTGCACGCGGTTGTGAACGAAGAAGACCTGCCCGCCGCGGTCGAGCTCGCGGAGGATCGCCTCGCGCAGGACGTCGTCGGTGCGCTCGACCACGTGCGTCTCGATCGGCTGCCGATCCTCCGGCGGTGTTTCGATCACGCTGATGTCGCGCACGCCTGACAGGGCCATGTGCAGCGTGCGTGGGATCGGCGTGGCCGTCATCGATAGAACGTGCACCTCGGTGCGCATCTGCTTCATGCGCTCCTTGTGCTTCACGCCGAAGCGATGCTCCTCGTCGATGACGAGCAGACCGAGATCGCGGAATCGGACGTCCTTCTGCAACAACCGATGCGTGCCGATGACGACGTCGACCTCGCCGGTCGCGAGCTGCGCGATGACCTCGCGCTGCTCCGGCGGGGTCCGGAAGCGCGACAGCATCGCGACGCGCACAGGGAACGTCGCGAGCCGCTCGGAGAACGTCTCGAAATGCTGCTGCGCGAGGACGGTCGTTGGAACGAGCACCGCGACCTGCTTTCCGTCCTGCACCGCCTTGAACGCCGCGCGCAGGGCGACCTCCGTCTTCCCGTACCCGACATCGCCCACAACCAGACGGTCCATGGGGCGCGGGCGCTCCATGTCGCGCTTGGCGTCCTCGATCGCCTGCAGCTGATCGGGCGTCTCGGTGAATGTGAAGGCGTTCTCCATCTCGATCTGCCACGGCGTGTCCCGGCCGAAGGCGTGCGCGACGATCGTCTCGCGCGCCGCGTAGAGCCGGATCAGCTCGCGCGCGATCTCCTCCGCCGCCTTCTTCGCCTTCCGCTTCGTCACGGCCCAGTCGCGGCCCCCGAGCGCGGACAGCGCGGGCGGCGTGCCGCCGACGTAGCGCGTGACGCGGTCCACGCGCTCGGTGGGGAGCGCGACGACGTCGGTGCCGGCGAAACGGAGCTCGAGGTACTCGCGTACGACGCCCGCGATCTCGCGGGTGATGAAGCGCTCGAACCGCGCGATGCCGTGGTCCTCGTGCACGACGTGATCGCCGGGCTTCAGGTCGGAGAGGAACGAGCCGATCGCGACGCGGCGGCGCCCACGCTCCGGGTGCCGCGGCTTGCGGAAGCCGAAGACCTCCGCGTCGGTGAACACGCGCAGCGCCAGCTCCGGCACGGCGAAGCCCTCGGCCAGGCCGACGTGCGCGAGCACGAGCGCGCCGTCCGCCGGCACTTCGGTCACCGTGTCGCGCGGCACGGCGGTCACGTCACCGTCGGCGAGCAGCTCCGCGAGGCGCGCGGCCTGCGGTGAGGCGACCACGCGCAGGTCGCGCCCCGCGGCAGCCACGTCGCGAAGGAACGTGTCGAGGCGGCCCGCGTACGACGTGATGCCGCCCCAGCCGAGACGCAGCGCGTCGGTATCCGGTCGCACGCGTACCGCTCCGTGCTCGTCGGCCGACGCGTCGAGGCGGTCGCGCGGGACGTACGGCGGCGGGAAGGCGGTGACGGCGAGGCCCTGCTCGCGGAGCTCCTCACGCCGCTCGTCGGCCTGCGCCTCGTGCGCGTCGTGCGTGAGGCCGAGCTCGACTGAGTCCTCGAAGACGACCGTGCTGCGTTGGCCGAGGTGATCGAGAAGCGACGCGGTCGCTCCGAGCGCCGGCGCGAAGGCGTCGGTGCCCGGCGCGACACGCCCTTCGCGCAGTGCTTCGACGAGCGACGAATAAGGCTGCAGCTCATCCTCCGCATCGCGCCGCTCGTCCCAGTGCGCTGCGGCGAGGCGCTCGGCGAGCACGGGAGCGTCTTCGAGCGAGTACTCGCGCGCGGGCAGGACGTCGACCGCGTCGACGGTGTCCTGCGAGCGCTGTGTGACGGGATCGAAGTGGCGAAGCGTCTCGATGTCGTCACCGAAGAGCTCGATGCGCACGGGCATGTCGGCCGACGCGGGGTACACGTCGAGGATCCCGCCGCGACGCGAGAAGCTGCCCGGCTCGCTCACCTCGGCGACGGGTTCGTATCCGAGCTCGAAGAGCCACGCCGCCGTCTCAGTCCACGAGACGCGATCGCCGGTGCGGAGCGTCCGCCCGCGCTCGCGAAGGTCCTGTGGCGCGATGGTGTGCTGCATCAACGCGCGCAGCGACACGACGACCGCGACCGGCTCGGCCGCCGTATGCGCGCGCCAGAGCGTCAGGAGACGTTGGTGCACCGCGCCGGCCGACGCCGTGCCGATCTCGTACGGCATCGTCTCGCGCTCGGGGAACGAAAGGACGCGCTCCTCTCCCAGCCAGGCGGCGAGCTCCGCGCGCCACCTGCGAGCGCGGTCTTCGCTCGGCGCGACCACCACCACGCTGCGCCGCGCGACCTCGACGAGCGAGGCCCACGCGAACGCCCGCCCTCCCGCGCTCGCGTCCGTGATCTTCGTCGAGCGCCGGTCCTCGAGGCGCTCGGCGAGCTCGCGGAAGCGCTCGCTTCGCTCGGCGAGCGCGAGGATGCCGCCGAGGCGCGCCGTTGACCCCAGCGTCGTCGTGCTAGCCATTGAACTTGTCCATCGCGCGCTTGATGCCGTCGCGGACCGCGACCTCGGCCGCCTCGGCGCCGCGGACGATCATCCCCTCCGCGTCCGCCCGCTCGTCGGGCGTGAACGGCGAGAGCACGTACTGCGCGAGGTCGCCGATCTCCGTGGTCGGATCGACCGGCGCGACGCCGATCCGGAGACGCGGAAAGCCTTCGCCGATCTCGCTCGTGATCGAGCGCATCCCGTTGTGCGTGCCGGGGCCGCCGCGCTCACGCAACCGGACCTTGCCGAGCGGCAGGTCGATCTCGTCGAAGACGACTAGCAGCGCGTCAGGCGAGAGGCGGTAGCGGTCGAGCAGCTTCCCGACCGCACGCCCGCTGTCGTTCATGAAGGTCTGCGGTCGGGCGATCGCGATGCGCAGGTCGCCGAGCGAGCCCTCGGCGATGCGCGACTCAGCGGCCTTCGTGTCGAATTCGAGACGGGCGCGCTTCGCCAACTTATTCGCGACCTGGAAGCCGACGTTGTGGCGCGTGTTCGCATACCCGTCGCCCGGATTACCCAGACCGACGACGAGGCGATCGACGCGCGGCGGGGAGGCACGCTGGAAGAGCTTCGCGAGACGGACCAGTGTCTTCTCCTTTACCTATGTGGACGCCGAAAAGGGGCTCCACCGCAAATACCGGTGGGGCCCCGCGGGACGCCTATCGAGGACAAGTTTAGCGTGACCGGCGTGCGGCTCGCTCTCTATGGCTTTGGGAACGTCGGACGTGCGCTGGCCCGGATGTTGGTGGCGACACAGGCGCCGTTCACCGTCACCGCACTCGCGACAAAGCGGCACGGCGCGGTCGTCGATCGCGGCGGTATCGACCTCGCGACGATCCTCGCCGGAACCGATCTCCCGCTCCGCGAAGCGCCGCCGATCGGTTCGCTTCCCGCGGACATCCTCGTCGAGATGACGCCGCTCGACCCTCGCACGGGCGAGCCTGCACTCGGCTACATCCGCGAAGCGCTCTCGGCCGGCATGCACGTCGTGACCGCGAACAAAGGGCCGATCGCACGTGCGTACCGCGAACTCGACGCACTCGCGACGGAGCAGCGCCGCATGCTGCGTTTCGAGGCGACGCTCGCGGACTGCCTGCCGGTCTTCACGCTCCGCCGCGCCGCGCTCCCGCTCGCCACGATCAACGCGATCCGCGGGATCGTGTCGAGCACGAACAACCACATCCTCACCTCGGCGGCGGCCGGCATCCCGTTCGCCGACGCGCTCGCGGAGGCGCAGCGGCTCGGCATCGCCGAGGCCGACCCGCGTAACGATCTCGAGGGCCATGACTCTGCGGCGAAGGCCACGATCCTCGCGAATGTGCTGATGGACGCTGATCTACTGCCCGAGGACGTCGCGCGCGAGCCGATCGACGAGCGAGCCACAACGGCAGCCCGCGCCGTCGCCGACACCGGTGACCGCGTGCGGCCGATCATCGAGATCGCGCGCCGAGGCGTGAACGTCGTCGCCTCGTTCGGACCCCGCCGCCTTGGTCCGCTGGATCCGCTCTACGCCGTGGACGACTTCTCGATGGGTCTGGTGTTCGAGACGGACCTCGCCGGCCGGGTCGCGGTCCAGCTACACGACCCACACGTGGATCAGGTGGCCTACGCGATCCTCACCGACCTCCTCGAGATCAGCGGTACGATGCCGCGACGGTGATGCGCTGGACCTCGCGCGACCTCCGGGGGCTCGGCGTTGGGCTCGCGTACCTCGCGCCGTCGCTGATCCTGTTCGCGGCGTTCGTGTTCATCCCGCTCGCGCAGACGATCTACCTGAGCTTCTTCAACACGCGCGCCACCGGCGCGATCACGACCTTCGCCGGCCTCGATCATTACCTCGAGCTGCTCACGTCGCCGGCGTTCCGCACGGGTCTGCTCGCGACGGGGATCTTCGCGCTCTACGTGGTCCCGATCGGCATCGCTCTCGGCCTGGTCCTGTCGGTGATGCTGAATCAGCGACTGCGCGGGATCAGCGTGTTCCGAACGATGATGTCGAGCACGATCGCGATCTCGGCCGCTGTAGGCGCGCTCATCTGGCTGCTGCTGTTCAACCCGAGCCTTGGCCTCCTGAACTACGTTCTCTCGCTGGTCGGCATCCGCGGACCTGACTGGCTGATCCAGCCGACGACCGCGATCGTCGCCGTCTCGATCACGACGATCTGGCTCACGCTCGGCACGAACATCATCGTGCTGCTGTCCGGTCTCCAGGGCGTGCCCGAGGAGATCTACGAAGCCGCTCGCCTTGATGGCGCGCGTGGCCTGCGTATGTTCACGCGCATCACGATCCCGATGGTCTCACCGTCGCTGTTCTTCCTTCTCGTCGTCGACACCGTCGCGGTGCTGCAAGCCTTCACGCAAATCCACGTCATGACGCGCGGCGGTCCGATCGATTCCACGCGTGTTCTCGTCTACAGCATCTATCAAGATGCCTTTCAGAACTTCCAGTTCGGCTTCGCCAGCGCGCAGGCAGTCATCCTTCTGTTGCTGGTGATGAGCCTCACGTTGATCCAGTTCCGTTTCGTCGAGCGACGAGTGCACTATCAATGAGCGGGTACCGATGAAGCTCGGCACGGTCGCGAAGTACGCGCTTCTCGTGGTCGGCTCGATCATCGTGGCGTTCCCGTTGCTGCTCGCGCTGTCCTATTCACTCATGAGCGAATCGGAGATCGCATCGTTCCCACCGCCGCTCGTTCCGGCGGCGCCCACGCTGGACAACTACGGCAAGGTGTTCGCGACGATACCGATCGGCCGCTATCTCCTGAACAGCTTCGTGGTGTCATCGGCCGTCGTCATCGGGCAGCTGCTGACGGCCAGCCTTGCCGCGTACGCCTTCTCGTTCCTGGTGTTCCGCGGACGTCAGGTCCTTTTCTTCCTCTTCCTCAGCACGCTGATGATCCCGTGGGAGGCCACGATCATCCCGAACTACATGACCATCCGGACGATCGGTTGGCTCGACACGTATCAGGGTCTGTCGGTGCCGTTCATGGCGACGGCGTTCGGAACTTTCCTCCTGCGGCAGGCATTCCTGCAGGTCCCACGCGAGCTCTGGGATGCGGCGCGCATCGACGGCGCGTCGACATTTCGCTTCCTCATTTCGACGGTCATCCCACTGTCGCGCCCTGCACTTGGAACCGTCGCCATCTATGGCTTCCTGTCCACGTACAACCAGTACTTCTGGCCACTTCTGATCACGAACCAGACGCTGATGCGCACGACGCAGGTCGGGATCACCCAGTTGCGCTTCGAGGAAACTCTCCGCTGGGGATTAGTGATGGCGGGTGTCATCATGGTCGCTGTACCGACGCTCGCCCTGCTCGTGCTGGGACAGCGTCAGCTCATCCGAGGTCTGACCGCGGGGGCGGTCAAGGGATAGCACGATGGAGGGAAAGATGCGCAGACTCGCAACACTCGCACTCGCATTCACGATGGCGGCCGCCGCCTGCGGCGGTTCGACGCCCACGGGCACGACGCCCACTGGAGCTACAGCGGACATGAGCGCGCTCGCACCGGCAAAGGACGTCGCGCCCGCAGCGACGATCACCTGGTGGCACGCGATGTCGGGCGTCAACGGCGACGCGCTGAACAAGATCGTCGCCGGCTTCAACTCGAGCCAGAGCAAGATCAAGGTCGAGGCCATCTTCCAGGGCACGTACGACGACCTGCTCGCGAAGCTGAACACGGCCATCGCGTCGAACGCCGCACCGGCGCTCGTGCAGGTGTACGACATCGGCCAGCGCTACATGTACGACAGCCAACAGGTCGTGCCGATGCAGGCGTTCATCGACCGCGACAAGTTCAACACA
>JALYLT010000057.1 GCA_030774095.1 Chloroflexota bacterium | reverse complement strand
GCCTGCATCGCGCGCTCGTCGAGACCGGCCTCGCGGCGGACGTCGATGCGTCTTTCCAGCTGATGAAGGACCCATACCTCTTCTTTGCCGACGCGACGCTGCGCCCGGGCATCAAGCACGCCGATGTCGAGCGCGTCCTGCTCGACGAGCTCGCCAAGCTCTCGACCGACCTTCTCGCGGAGGATGAGTTCGCGCGCGTGCGACGCCAGCTGCTCGCGTCGACGGCGTTCAACACCGACACGATCACCTGGCGTGCGTATCGCTGCGGTCAGCTTCTCTCGACCGGCGCAGCGACGTCGATCAGCGAGTGGTACGCGAAGCTGGCCGCGGTCACGCGCGACGAGATCCGCGGCGCGGCGAGCGGTCTCTTCGTGGAGCGGTCGCGGAACGTCGGCTGGTTCGTGCCCGAGGGCGACGCCTCATGAACCGCGTCCACCGCAGCGCGCTCGCGAACGGGCTGCGCCTCGCGGTCGTTCCGATCGCCGACCTGCGCTCCACCTCGGTGTTGCTCGCCGTCGAGGCGGGCCAGTGGTTCGAGCCAGCCGGTAGACCCGGGATCGCGCGCCTCGTGGCCCAGACGATGCTGCGCGGCACGGCGCGGCGCGACGCGGCGACCTGGGCCACCGAGCTCGACGCGCTGGGCGCGGTCGCGCGCCTCGACGTCGGCGCGCACGCCGCGGTGTTCAGCGCGCAGTGCCTTGGTGACGATCTCGGCGAATTGCTCGGTCTCGTGGCGGAGGCCGTGCGCACGCCGGCGCTGGCCGATGCGGAGATCGAGTTCGTGCGCGGTCAGACGCTCGCGCGTCTCGAGAAGGACGAGCGCGACACCCGAGCCGTGTCGGATCGCGCCTGGCGCCAGCTGGTCTATCCCGCGGGTCACCCCTTCAACGCTCCCGCGATCGGCGATCCGGTGGTGGTGCGATCGGCGACCGCCACAGAGATCCGCGCGTACCACCAGACCGCGATCGCGCCGGACGGCGCGGTCCTGGTGATCGCCGGCGGAACGACCCCGCAGGCGGCGACGGACGCGGCGAGCCGGGCCTTCAGCGATTGGCCGAAGCGCGCGCAGCCACGCGATGCGAGCTATCCGCCGGTGACGCTCGCGACGACGAAGCGACGCGTCGAGCTCGTGCCGGACAAGACGCAGAGCGACGTGATCATCGGCTGGCCGGGCCTCCCGCGGACCGACCCGCGCTTTGTCGCCGCGCGCGTCACGAACATGGTCTACGCGGCCGACACGTTCGCGAGCCGCGCGGGCAATGTCATCCGCGACCAGCTGGGCCTCGCGTACTACGTCTTCAGCGGCATCGGCGCGAGCCGCGGCCAATCGCCGTGGATCGTGCGCATGGGCGTCAACCCGCAGAACGTGCGCCGCGCGATCGAGGTCGCGCTCGACGAGCTGCGCAAGATCACCGTGGGTCAGATCGCCGACGACGACCTCGCGCTCGCGAAGGACAAGCTCGTCGGCGAGCTCGACGTCGCGCTCGAGAGCCCCGCGGGCGTGGCCTCGATGGTGCTCGAGGCCGAGATGTTCGAACTCGGTGAAGACCACTTCGAGCGCTATCCGCGCGAGCTTCGCGCGGTGACGAAGGAGCAGGTGATCGAGACGGCTCGCACCTTCCTACCCCCGGACCGCTACGCGCTCGCGGTCGCCGGCCCCGCACTGCCCGAGGAGCTCGTGTAGTGGCTGACTTTTAGTGGCTGACTTTCCCGCGGCCGACCTCAAACGCTTCGACGAAACGAAGGTCGTCGACATCGAGACACGCTCGGCAAAAGGCACGCAGCACTCGGTGCCGATCTGGATCGTGGTCGTCGACGCTGTTCCGTACGTTCGTTCGGTGCGCGGGCCGCAGGGTCGCTGGTATCGCGAGCTGCTCGCGCGCGGCGACGGCGCGGTGGTCGCCGGCGGGACACGCGTACCGGTGCGCGCGACGAAGGACAGCTCGGCCAAGGGGATCGAGGCCGTGAGCGAGGCGCTGCGACAGAAGTATCGGCGCAGCGGTCAGTCCCTCGCCTCGATGCTGCGTCCCGACGTGTTGGACACGACCGTCCGCCTCGACCCCGCCTGAGGCGCGCGGGCGCTGCTCGCGCCGCGCCCGCGCGCCCCCGCGACTATGGAAGCGTGACGAACTGCCCGAGGAACGCACGCGCCTGGGGCGTGTCGATCCTATAAACGACATTCGTCGCAAAACAGAAGACGTCGCCGGTGATCGTGATGCTCACCTGTGTCGGAGTCTCGGTCGCGCCGCCGCCAAGGAACTGCGGCCCGCCGGAGTCGCCACTGCAGGTGCCGCCATCGCCGGTCGCCTGGTTCTGCGAGATGCGCAGATACGTCTTGTTGAGAGCGTCGAACTCGCCGACGGCATACCACCGCTCCATTGGGAAAGCGGCCGTGATGCCGCCGGGTCCGGTCTGCGGCTCTTGGATGCCGTAGCCGACCGAGGTGAAGAGCGTCCCGTTGAGCGTGCCGCTCGCCTTCATCTGGTCCAGGAGCCCGGCGGTCGGGAGTTCCACCGGCGCGATGGTGACCGCTTTGTCCAGGATGATCACCGCGATGTCCCCGGTGTCCGATTGCGCCTGGTTGTAGAGCGGGTTCGAGTGCATCGTGCCGTGGATGAGCTTCGACCTCTGCGTGAACTTCGAATCGAACGTGACCCACACATCCGAGATGCCCTGCCGCTCGAGGAACGTCGTGCAGTGGGAGGCGGTGAGGAACACGGTCGGCGCGATGAGCGAGCCGCTGCACAGGATCCGGTACACACCGTCGCTGCGTAGCCTGATCATCGCGCCCACGTTCGGATGAAGGTTGCCGTCCGGCTGTCCGTAGGTGATCGCCGCCGCGGGTTGGCTGGTGACGAGCGCTGTGATCGCAAAGATCGCCGCGATCCGCATCAGGTGTCGTGCTGTGCCCTGCATGCTGTCTCCCCTCTCCGCGTTAAGAATGCGTCCCTTTCGAGCTCGGAGAGCCGCAGCATGAGGGCTCAGTGCGCGGTCAGGTCAAACCCTCGTCGCAGCGGCTCGAGCGGCCGCGACGATCGCATGCGTGAGCTCGGTGCGCGTCGCGGTCTGCAGGTTTCGCACGCCGGTGATGTCGTACGCGCGCACGACATCACGCAGCCGCGGCATATCGAGCGAGTCAAGCCCGCTGATCAGGACATCCTCGCCTTGCATACAGACATGGAATGGGTCGAGGATCGAATGCGGGACCTCAGGCGGCAGAGGTGACCGTGCGACCTCCGGCTCTGGCTCTGGCGCCGGGCCGTCGAACAAAGGCTCGATGCGGCGCGGTAGTCGCTGCCGCACCGGCACGTCGAGCGCTCGGTCCAACGCACCCTTTAGATACACGGGGGTGAGACCAGTGGCCCAATAGACGAGGCTTTGGCGCGACGGCTGTGTGCTCTCGCGCCGGCTCCGGATCGGCCGCGCACCACCGTCGAGCGGAACGAACTCGATCCAGCCCTCCCACATGGTCCCCTCGCCGGAACGGCCGCAGGCACGCGCGACGTCGGTGCCCCAATGCATCGCAGTCAGCGTGCCGTAGATGTGGGGCGCGTAACGGCTACGACACGACTCAGACTCGACGGGGCATTAGCGATCGCGAGGCAGCCGCACGTAGCCACCCACGATCTCGACCAGGTTCTCATTGGCGAGCGCGCGTGCCAGAGGTAACGCGCGCGGATCGCCGATCGTCGCTCCGAGCGCGCGCAAGGGCAACGAGTCATGGTCGCGCAGCAGAGCGACGATCCGTCCGCGCACACGCCGATCGCTCGTCGCGAACGCGGCCTGACGTCGCGGCGCGGCGCGAACCACGCGACCGCGCGAGCGGCAACCATCCGCGATGGGGCACGCGTCGCAGCGTGGCGTTCGCGCGAGGCACACCGTCGCGCCAAGATCCATCAGCGCGTGATGCCAGCGGTCGGCCCGCCGACGGGGCACGAGTCGCTCGTCGAGCGCGACCGCCTCGCGTTCGGTGGCGACCCGACCGAGGAGCAGGCGACCCAACACACGACGGATGTTCGTATCGGCGAAGGCCACACTTTCGCCGTGGCTGAAGCAGGTCACCGCGCCGGAGGTGTACGCGCCGACGCCGGGCAGCGCATCCAGACCGTCTCTTGTCTCCGGCAGCGAGCGGGGGTGCAGCCGCGCGATGCGGTGGAGATCCCGGGCGCGTCGGTTGTACCCGAGTCCGGACCAGGCCCTGAGTACGTCGGCGAGCGCGGCCCGGGACAGCGCCGCGAGGGTCGGAAAGCGGCCGAGAAACGCCGCGTATGCGGGGAGCACGCGCGAGACCTGCGTCTGCTGGAGCATCACCTCCGAGACGAGGACGGCGTACGGGTCGCGCGTGCGGCGCCACGGAAGGTCCCGCGCGCTCCGGTCGTACCAGCGGAGAAGTCGCCTTCGAAGCGTCGCCGCGGCAGCCCTGTCCGTGTACAATCTGTCGCCAGCATAGGTAGCCCGGAGTGCTGAGGGCCGCGAGGTCTTCAGTTCTTTTGTTTCTAGGGCGGTGGGTAGCGCGAGTCGCACCCGGGTAACGGAGGCTCAATGAACAATCTCGAGAAGCCGGTCTATGTCTCTGCCGATGGACTCAAGAAGCTCCAGGCGGAGCTTGAGGAGCTGCGCACGACCAAGCGCACCGAAGTGGCCGAGCGGATCCACGCCGCCATGGAGTTCGGCGACTTCACCGAGAACTCCGAGCTCGAGCAGGCGAAGAACGACCAAGCTTTCCTCGAGGGGCGGATCATGACCCTCGAGCAGATGATCAAGAACGCCCAGATCATCGATGAGACGTCGAAGCACGATCTCGTCGAGGTTGGCAGCCACGTTACCGTCGAGACCGACGGACAGAAAGAGAAGTACACCATCGTCGGGTCGGCGGAAGCGTCGCCGCAAGAGGGGAAGATCAGCAACGAGTCTCCGATCGGCCGCGCGCTGCAGGGCCACCGTGCGGGCGAGACCATTAAGGTCTCCATTCCCGCGGGCACGATGGAAATGAAGATCCTGGCGGTCAGTTGAGCGTAGAGTCCAGCTCGAGCGTGACGGCCAAAGGGTCGGAGCAGGGTCACCAGGCGCGTTTCTGGGCGGACGAGGAGGCCGACCTCCTCGCCACCGATCGCCAGCACGTGATCCGCGACTCAAAGACGCCATCGGGCGCCGTCCCCATCTCCGGCCTGCGCGGCCCGATCATCACCGACGCGCTCTACCGCACTTTCAAGAAGCGCGGCATGCGCATCCGCTACGTCTTCACGATCGACGACTACGACCCCATGGACTCGCAGTCGCTGAAGGAAAAGGCGGCATGGGCCGAGCACATGGGCAAGCCGTTCGCGCACATCCCTTCGCCCGAGCCTTCGGCAGCGTCCGACTTCGCGCGGTATCACGCCTCGGCCTACCTCGAGACGTTCGCGACGCTCGGGATCCGGCCCGCGGAGATCCACTGGATGCGCGACCTCTACGGGAGCGGCGATCTCGACGAGCAGATCGATCTGGTGCTGCGCAACGCGGCGGCGATCCGCGAGATCTACGAGCGCGTCTCGCACGTCACAAAGGACGAGCGCTGGCTCCCGATCGGCGTGATCTGCGAGAACTGCGGCCGCCTCGGAACGACGTTCGCTTTCGACTACGACGGCAAGACGGTCGCGTACGAATGCCGCAAGGACTACGTCGAGTGGGCCGAAGGCTGCGGACATTCGGGGCGGCGCTCGCCGTTCAAGGGCAACGCGAAGCTCTACTGGAACCTGCAGTGGTGCGCGATGTGGGACCACTTCGGCGTCACGTACGAGGAGGGCGGCAAGGACCTCCTCACCGCCGGCGGGTCGCGCGACCGCGCCAACGAGATCTACCGCGAGGTCTGGAAGAAGGATCCACCGATCGGCCTGGTGCATGAGTTCCTGACGATCGGCGGCAAGAAGATGGCGACATCCAAGGGGCTTGGTGCGTCGGCGACCGAGCTCGTGAAGCTGTACCCACCGGAGATCGTGCGCTTTCTGATGCTGCGCACGCATCCGAAGCGGCACGTCGAGTTCGACCCGGCCGGTCTCACGCTGTCCAAGCTCGTCGATGAATACGACCGCTGCGCCGACGCGTTCCGCAACGACCCGGAGAGCGATCAGGCCCGGGTCTGGGAGCTTTCGCAGGTCGCCGAGGACCACGAGGCGCCGGGCTTCCGCGTCCGCTTCGCGATCGTCGCCGATTGGGTCCAGATCCCGAGCGTCGATCCGGTCAAAGAGGCCGAGAAGCGCAAGGGAGCGTCGCTGAGCGCGACGGAGCGGAAGGATCTCGAGGGGCGCATCGCTCTGGCGCGCGTCTGGCTCGAGCGCTGGGCGCCGGAAGACGCGCGCTTCAGCGTGCTGCCCGAGCTGCCGGACATCGCCCTCTCAGAGGCGCAGCGCCGCTACCTCGTGGCGGTGAAGGAGCAGCTCGGCGAGATCCACGATCCCGAGGCGATGCAGAACGAGCTCTACGAGACCGCGAAGCGCGTCGGTCTCGTCGTGGAAGGCAAGGTCTCGCAAGAAGCCTTCCGCGCCATCTATCTGGCGTTCCTCGGCAAACCCAGTGGGCCGAAGGCGGGTTGGCTGCTGACGACACTGGAGGATGACTTCGTGCGGAGGCGTCTCGACGAGGCGGTGACGGCGCGATGAACGGGAAGCTTCCGGTCGCGATCATCTGGCACATGCACCAGCCGTACTACCGGCACCCGCAGACGAGCGAATTCGTCCTGCCCTGGGTGCGGCTGCACGCGTCGAAGGATTACCTCCACATGGCGCGGCTGCTCCAGGAGTTCCCCGGCGTGAAGGCGCACTTCACGATGGTGCCGAGCCTGCGCGACCAGCTCGAGGACTACGCGCGCGGCGCGGACGACGAGGACACGCGCGTGACGATGCGCACGGTGGACGGTCTTCTCACACCGGAGGAGAAGGAGCACATGCTTCGTCGCTTTTTCTCTATCCATCACGGCAACGTGATCCATCGGCACGATGAGTACCGGCGTCTCCTCCAGCTCGGCATAGCGACGCGCGAACGGCCGGAGCTCTTGTCGGACGACTACTTCGTCGACCTCGCGCTCTGGTTCAACCTCGCGTGGATCGACCCCGACGACATCGAGAGCGATGCGCGACTGCATGAGCTGCGCGAAAAGGGCCAGCGCTACACGCGCGAGGACGTGCGCTACGTCATCGGAAGGCAGCGCATGATGGCCTCGGGCGTGCCGCACCTCTACCACCGGCTCGAGCACGACGGGCAGGTCGAGATCTTGACCACCCCGTACTACCACCCGATCCTGCCGCTCATCATCGACAGCCGCAGCGCGCTGCGCGGCGATCCGAACGCGATCATCCCCGATCCGCCGTTCGAGTATCCGGACGATGCCGCGTTCCAGATCGAGGAGGCGATCGCCTCGCACGAGCGCTCCTTCGGCAAGAGGCCGCGCGGAATGTGGCCGTCCGAGGGCTCCGTCTCGCCGGAGGCCGCGAGCGCGATCTTCAAGGCGGGCCTCGACTGGTTCGCGTCCGACGAAGGCGTGCTCGCGCGTTCTGTGGGCCTCGAGTTCAAGCGCGACGAGGTCGGCGGACTTCTCGAACCTCAGCTTCTCTACCGGCCGTACCGCATCCCGGGCGGCGGGACCGCGATCTTCCGTGACCGCGAGATCTCCGATCGCATCGGCTTCCTCTACGGCGACATGTCGCCGCATGACGCCGTCGGCGACATGATCTGGAAGCTCGAGCGCGCGCGCGAGCGGCTACCCGACGACGGAGGCCCGTACCTCGCGACGATCATCCTCGACGGCGAGAACGCCTGGGAGCAGTACCCGAACAACGGGAACGACTTCCTGCGCTACCTCTACGGGAAGCTGCAGACGGACGAGCGCTTCGAGACCGTGCGGGTCAGTGACTTCCTCGACAAGACGCCCGCGAACGTCGAGCTGCCGACGCTCCACACCGGTTCGTGGATCGACGCGACGCTCGGCGTATGGATCGGCGAGCCCGCGCACGCGAAGGCGTGGAGCGCGCTCGAGCGCACGAGGCGCTTCGCGCAGGAGCAGTGGGGCGCGCTCCGGTACATGCCCAAGAGCGTTCGTCAGCCGCTGATGGTGGCCGAGGGCAGCGATTGGTTCTGGTGGTACTCGAGCCGCAACTCGAGTCCCGAGGACGCCGTGTTCGACGCGCTCTTCCGCGCGAACCTCGAGGTCGTCTGGTGGTACGCCGGTGCCGAGCCGCCCGACGACATCCGCACGTCGCTCATGGATCCGAATCGTCTCGCGGCGGTCGTTGGCAGGGGCGGCACGATGCTGCCGGGAGCTCGCGAGCAGTACGGCTAGCCGCCTCCTCGGCGAGCCGGAGCGAAAGCTGCGCCGCGCGGATCGTCCCCGATATGTCATTCTGCGTCGCCAGTGGTCACAAGTACGAGCGCGGTCGGCCGGCTCCTGCCCGCGATCATGTCGCTGCTGCGGCCTGCGCCGCAGGACGAGCTCCGAGAGTACGGCGGCGTCGGACTCGTCCGCCGCAAGCGCGTGATCGATGTCGGCTGCGGCGACGGTCGCATGGCGCTCGCATGCGCGCCGTACGCCTCGGAGGTCGTCGGAGTCGATCCGGATCCCGAGGCGATCCGACTCGCGCGCGTGAAAGCGCGCGAACGCGGTCTCGCCAACGCGCAGTTCAAGGTCGGTGTCGCGCAGGAGCTCCCGTTCACCGATGAACACTTTGACGTCGTGATCCTCTCGTGGACGCTCTGATGCGTCCCACGAGGGGGCATGGTCGATGCCCTGAAGGAAGCCCACCGGATCCTGCGGCCGCGTGGCATCCTCGTCGACGCGCGGCCTGACTCGCGCCTCTTCGCACACGCGGAGCACCAGGGCGCGAAGGGCAAGTACCGTCCGGCCGGCGTGATCGCGACCGCGCGGGCGGAGCTTGTGAACGATCGCACTTCGGATCGGGCCGTCGCGACCGCGGTCCGGAATGGCTGGTTCCGTTCGCTTCGGGCCAGCCGCTTCTGGCACCGCGTACTCCTCGAAGACCGACCGGCGCTGCAGCGCTATCTCGACGACCACCCGCGCTTAGTGCACCGCGTGCGCTGGATGGTCGATGCGGCGAAACGCCGACGGTGGGAAGACGACCCATGGGCGATCCGGCGGGCCGTGCGCTACGAGCTCTTAGAACGGATCTAGCTCGTCAGCGCGAACGCCGTCTCCCAAGCGGATTCATAGCCCTCGAGGATGCGCGGCCACGCGAAGCGTTTCGCCGTCGCGCGCCCCTCGGTGCGGATCGATCGTCCCAGCTCCGGCCGCTCGCGGAGCATGAGATAGGACGTGAGCAGCTCCCGCGGATCGTCGCTCTGCACGACGATGGCGTTCCCGAACGGCACGGCGTAGTCCTCTCCGGTACGGCCGAGATACGCGATGCCGCCGGAAGCCATCACCTCGAGCCCGACGAGGCCGAATGGCTCCTTTTCCGAGTTCGCAAGCACGCCGTCGGCCGCGGCATACAACGAGCGCAGCGCCTTCTCGTCGATGAAGAAGTCCAGGAACACGATCTCGGCGCTCGTGGTCGCGATCGCTGCGGCGAGATCGCGTGATGTCGCGGTCGGCGGCAAAGCCAGACGCTCGACGCTGAGCCCGCGGCCAAAGATGCGATCGCCGACCACATCGGCGTAAGGGCTGCGGCTGCCGCGCATGACGAGACGCGGCCGCATGCCGGCGTCGCGCATCGCCGCGACCGCGTCGATCGCCCACAGCCAGCGCTTGTCGACGTCGAATCGCGCGACCTTCACGAATGTGGGCCGGTCGCCGAACGCCTTGCGCATCCCGGTCACGTCACCTGGCGGGAGCGGCTTCAGATATCGCTCGGCGATCCCATTCGGGAGCACGGCCGCCTCGACGTCGACCTTCGCGAGCTCCATGCGCATGAAGCGCGAGATCGTCGTGATCGACGCGGCGCGCCGCAGCAGCGGGAAGTCGATGCGTGCGAAGCCGTAGGTGTTGTTCGCGTTCCAGAAGAGCGCCGCCGAGCGATCGCTGCGCAGCGACAGCAGCGTCGCGGTGTTGATCGCCGCCGCGGCGGTCTGCCAGTCCTCGAACAGCACCACGCTGCGCTCACCCCGTGACGCGGCCGCGGGGATCACCTCATTCGCGAGACGCGGCGGCACCGTGCGCGAGAAGTCGAGGTACTTGCCGTCCTCGCCGTCGTAGACGTCCTTTGGGTGGTAGCGACTGATCCACTGGCCCCATCGCTCGAGCACCAGGCGTCCCTCGTCGCGCTCCTCGCGCGTCGGGAGCGAGGGGTCGCCGACGAAGAGGTGATGCACGCGGTGCCCGCGGTCGAGCAGCGCGCCGGAGAGGTCGATCATCCGCGTCGCGAGACCGCCGACGAACGAATAGCGGTCCGGACCCTCGAACGCAACGAGCACGACGTGGAACATGAACGCCGATAATGACACGCTCATGAATCCACTCCAGTTGATCCGCGAGCAACCCAGCGCGGTCCGGGCGATACTCGAGCTGCGTCACTTTGACGCGCCGCTCGACCGCATCGTCGAGCTGGACACGCGCAGCCGGACGTTACGCGCCGAAGTCGAGCAGCTGCGCGCGGAGCGGAACAAAGGGAGCAAGGGCGGTCCGCCAAGCGAGGCGGTCAAGATCCGCATGCGCGAGGTGGGCGAGCGTATCAAGGCCATCGAGGCGGAGCTC
>JALYLT010000056.1 GCA_030774095.1 Chloroflexota bacterium | reverse complement strand
GGTCGTAGCCGTAGCCGAGCGTGCCGTTGGGCTGGACCGCCTGGGTCAGCCGGCCGAGACCGTCGTAGGTGTACGTCGACGGGCCGGTGCCGTCGGTCATCGTCTTGCGATGGCTGAGCTCGTCGTAGGTGTAGGCGATGGTCGAGAGCCCCGCCGCGGAGACCTGCTTGAGTCGATTGAGCGCGTCGTATTGGTAGTTGGTCTGGACCGTATCGGCCGTGGTCCGCCGCGTCGTGTTGCCGTTGTGATCGAGGAGGTAACTGGTGGTGAGGTTGAGCACCGCCGTGGGGTGCGTGGTCATGCTGGTGAGGCGGTTGATCTCGTCGTAGCCGTAGTCGGTGACGACCGTGTTCGCGCCGCCAGTGCCCTGCTGGTCCTGGGTCACCTGGGTGGCGTTGCCATTGCCGTCACGCGTCGTCACGGTGGTCGTGTACACGAGGCTCGGCTGCCCCGCCGGATCGGGCTTCTGTTTCACGTTGAGCAGCTGCGCGGCGGCGTCGTACGCGTAGGTGGTGACGTTGGCGTTGCGATCGGTTGCGCTGGTGCGGTTGCCCGCGCCGTCGTAGCCGGTGAAGGCGCTGTGGGTGAGTGGGTCCTTGACTTCGGTCACGCGGTCGTTGGGGTCGTAGGTCGTGATCCAGGTGTGCGGCGACACGACGCCGCAGGCCGCGCTGCCGTCGGGATCGATCATCGAGGTCTGGCGGCTCACGGTGTCGTAGCAGAAGCGGGTGAGGCTGCCGTCCGCGTCAGTACGTGTCGAGAGGTTGCCCTGGCTGTCGTACACGAGCGTCTGCGAGTAGGTGTAGTTCGGGTTGAGCGGATCGGTGTTGCCGCGCGGCGAGATGATCTTGGTCGGCAGACCCAGGTTGGCGCCGTCGAGGTACTGCCACTTCGTCAGCGCGTACAAAGGCGACGGAGCCAGCTTGAACTGCTGGTTGGTGGACTCCTTGACGTTCGTCGTCGCGTTGTAGGTGTTGATCGTCTCGAAGCCGCGGGCGTCGAGAATGCGCGTGAGGTTGTTCTTGGTGTCGTACTCGTAGCGCGTCACGGTCGCCGGGTCCGGCGGCACCGGCGAGTCGGTCTTGGTGATGACGTTGCCGCGGGTGTCGTACTCAAAGATGGTCTCGTTGCCGTTGCGGTCGATGGTCCGGGTGAGGTTCCCCCAAGCGTCCTCGTAGAAGTACTCGAGCAGATAGTTCTCGAGGTTGACGACCTCGGACTGACTGTCCAGGCGCCAGCGCGGGTCGAACAGCTGCGTGATCAGGTGGCCTCGGGGATCGGTGACCATCGTGATCTGGGTGCCGTAGGTGAAGCTGCTGGTGTTGCCGACGCCGTCCTTCTGCGTCGCGAGGCGACCCTCGCTGTTGTACGTGTTGGTCACGCGCAGGCGGCTGTCGGGGTCGACGACGGTGGTGATGTGCTGGCTCGGCCCGTCGTAGGCGTAGTGCCAGCTGTGGAGGACCGGGTCTTGGCCGGCGGTGTTGCCGATCTTGTCGACGACGCGCGTGAGTCGGCCGTTCTGGTCGTAGCCGTAGCTGACCTTCCGACTGGGCGTGCTCGGATCGACGACGCTGGTGAGGCGGTCGCTGTAACTCAGCGGCAGCGTGATCGGGCCCGCGCCTTCGGCGAAGATCTGGGTCTCCGAGGAGAACAGCCACTCGCCGCCGGTCGTGATCCGGAAGCGCACCCAGCGCGCGCTTACGCCGCTGAGGTCGAACTCGTAGCGCCAGCGGTTGCCCGCGTCGTTTACGGCTGCGTCGGCGACGGTGTAGCCGCGCGAGGTGTAGACGCTGTTATCGGTGCTGGTGAACAACTCGATCTTCGCCGGCCGGAAGATCCCGCAGCCAGGGCAGTTGTAGTGATAGGAGCGCACGACGCCGACCCGCTGCGTCGCGCCGAGATCGACGGTGACATCAAGCGGTGTCGCGCCAAGGTTCCGGTGTCCCTGCCATGACGCATCGGCGTTATAGCTGTCAGGGTTGCCCGGGTTGCCATCCGTGAGCTCGATACCGCTCGTGTCGGGATAGCTCGCGCTCGCCGCGACCGACGTGACGTATGTCTTGGTCTGGCCCGAGTTCGTTCCCGCTGCCGCGGCAATCGGATCGGCACCGGCGAGGTACGCCGACATCTCCGTCGAAAACAGCCAGGTGCCGCCTGCCGTGACACGGAAGCGCACGTAGCGTGCGCTCACCGGCGAGACCGCCAAGTCGTAGCGCCACAGGCGCCCGCTGTCGTTGACGGCGCCGGCCGCCAGCGTGGTGCCGCGTGTGGTGTAGCTCAGGTTGTCCGGGCTGGTGAGGATCTCGACGCTCGCAGGCTTGTAGATGCCCGATCCAGGGTCGTCGTAGTAGTACGAGCGGAACAGATCAAGCGACGGCGAGCTGCCGAGGTCGATCGTGACATCCAGGGAACTAATGCCGAGATGGCCCTGCCACCCGCTGTCGTAGAAGTTCGTTCCGCTCGCGATAGTCCCGTCGGTCAACTCGCTGTTGTTATTGTCGGGATAGTTGGGGTGCGGGGCGACGGATTCGGTGTAGGTCTTGCCCATCGCCATGTTGTGGCCGCTGGAGTAGTTCAAGGTGGTCACCCGACCGACCGTATCGGTGACACTCCCGAGCTTCCCGTTGACGTAGTTCAGGAGGATCTGGTTGCCCGCCGGCTCGTGGATGCGCGTGAGCTTGCCGGCGGTGGAGAACTCGTACTGGGTCTGGTTCTTGAGGGTGAGCGTGAAGGTCGCGTCGCCGTTCTTCGTCAGCACGTCGAAGACGTTGGGCGGTGACGTGTACGACGTGTCGGGGTTCTTGGTGAACGAGTCACGCCGGCCATCCCCACGGCGGATCTGCACGAACGCGCCCGCGTCGGTGAGCGCCCAGTTGAAGCTATGCGTCCAGGCGGGCCCCATCAGACCAATCTCGGTGTCGGCTGAGCTGTAGGAGCGCGTGAACGAGAGGTTGAGCAAGCGTCCGGGGATCGCGAGGTCTTCCGCCGAGGTCTTGTAGGCGCCGATGCCGGTCGGGATGTCGCGGCGACCGAAGGTGTACGGGTAGGCGGTGCCGAAGTCGTAGTCGCCGCCGAGGGAACCGAACAGACGAACGCTGCCGGTCTCTTGGTACTGCGCGGCGCCGGGCCAGAGCGGGATCACCCGTACCGCGTTCTGGCTGTTGCCACCGCCGACGCCGCCGAAGCCCGCGTACCACACATATTCCCCGCGGGTGTAGCCGGGGACGTAGAGGCCGACCGGCGAGCCGACGGTGTAGTTATCCAGATAGTTGGTGTAGGCGTAGACCCGCGGCTGCCAGGTCAGCCCACCGTCGATGGATTTTTCAAAGAAGAGCGTGTTACCGGTCGAGTTGGTACGCACGAAGTACACGTTTCCGCCGCGGTCGAGGAACGTGGTCGCGCGCGATCCACCTCCAAAGCCTGAGAGATCACAGGTGGTCCCGTGGCCGACCTGGGCGGACCAAGATCCCCCGAGCGTTCCCGCCTGCGTGCCGCGCCCGCAGCCCCAGTGCTCGTCTCCAACCTCGGTGGCCGAGATGTACACCCACTGGCCAGGGACCGCTGTTTCCGTGAATTCGAAGGCGTGACCGCGGGCGCATTCGCTGTTGTCGCCGCACGACCAGCCGATTGCCGCATGCATGGACGAATCGCCGGCCGCGAACGGTCCCGTCCACGTCGCAAGGGTTGGGTCTTGCGTGTACCGATATTCGGGGATGCTTCCGCCCGCCGCGCTGAACGCATAGAGCGTTGACCCGTCGCGCGACGTGACGAGCAGTGGTGCCCAACGCGTCGTGTCGAAAGTGGCGGTCCCAAAGGGGGCGTACTCCGACGCCCAAGTGGCGCCGTTGTCGGTGCTCACGCGGAAGAGCAGTTGATTCTGCGTTGGCGAACCACTGCGATTGTCAACGTACCCGGTGATGACCTTGCCCTGGAAGCTTGTGAGCTGCGGGTACGACGAGGACGCGGTGGAGAGCTGCAGCGACGGGTCCATGCCCCACTCGACGAAGTAACGCTTGAAGCGGATCTCGGCGACACCGCCGCCGGCGTCGTTCTTGAAGACCAGGCCGACCTGGCCGTTTGGCATGATCGCCGGAGCGATGTACTCCGGCGAATTGACCGTCTCGGCAGCTTGCGCCGTACCCGGGAACAGCCACGGCAGCGGTGCGCTGGGGAAGGCCGGGGTGACGACGGGCAGCAGTACGAGGAAGAGCGCGAAACCAACCAACAGCCGGACCCGTAGCTTCGCTGGCCGCCAACGCCGCGATGCCCCGCTCGGCCTCAATACGACCGCGAGCGAGATTGCGCAAACAAGAGCGAGATAGAGCAAAGCGGCGTGCGTGCCCAAGGTCTTCCTCCTCAGCCCGCTCGCCCACTCCACCTTGTCTCGCTGCTCTGCGCTTGTGTCACTGCAGCGAGGCGCGGAGAACTTACGCTCGCTCGCTCGGCCATGTCAATAGCAGTTATCCCCTTGTTATTTGGTTGATGACGGTCATGCATCCGACGCGCGTGCTTGTCAGCTGAAGTTGATTCCCCGCTGACTACACCGAGCGCGCGACCGCGCGTGCCGGCGTGGTGGCGAGTGCGTCGCGCAACGCGCCCGCGCGGATGAGCGCGAACGTCGACACAAGCACCACGATCAAGCCGCCCGCGAGGAAGGCTCTGTCGATCCCGATGACCGTGCCGAGAGCACCGAGGAGCATCTGCCCGAGCGGCATGAGACCCATGAACACCATCGTGTGCACGCTCATGGCGCGGCCACGCAGATGATCCGGCGTGCGCGTCTGCATCAGCGTGTTCGCCATCCCGAGGAACACCATGACCGCGAGGCTCGTCAGTCCGATGAAGACCATCGCGCCGACGAGCGTGCGTTGCTCGGCGAACAGCGACAGGAGTAGCCCGTGCGCGAGGACACTCGTTACGAGCACGGCGCCCCGGCGCTTCACCCCTCCGAGAGACGCCGTCGCGAGCGCGCCGACAAGCGCCCCGGCTCCGGACGCGGCGAGAAGGAACGAGAGTTCGACCGCGCCGACGCCGAGGGCCTGCGCCTCCGCCGGCAACAGCTGGATGTACGGCCGTGTGAAGAGCGCGGTGGTCGCGGTCAGCAGCACGACCCAACGAAGCACCGGTTCGCGGCGCACGTACTGCACGCCCTCACTGATGGCTTCGAGCATCGTCTTGCGCGTGCCGCTCTCGATCACCGGTTGTGGTCGCATCAGCAACAGCGCGACGATGATGGCGAGGTAGCTCAGCGCGTTGATCGCCATGAGCCCGCCCACGCCGAACGGAATGATCAGAACGCCGCCGATGAGCGGCCCGATGAGCGTCGCGCCGTTGAACGCCGCCGAGTTGAGGCCGATCGCGCTCATCAGCTCGCGGTCGGTGACCAGTCGCGGGACCATCGACTGACGCGTCGGCGCGTCGAAAGAGAAGATCACCGAGTTCAGTGCGACGAGGAGCAGGACATCGATGATTTTGATGCGCTCGGTGATCGTGAGCACGGCGAGGATCGCCGCGATGATCCCGGCGCTGCCCTGCGTGATCATCAGGAGCCGACGTCGGTCCGTGCGGTCCGCGACCACCCCCGCGACCAGCCCGAACGTCAGTCCTGGCAGCGCGCGCGAGAGTCCGACCAGTCCCAGGTAGAGCGGAGCCAGCTGCGGCACGCCGTCCCTCACAGCGAGCTGCACGACGAGCCAGCCCAGCCCGAAGATCTGCATCCACGTGCCGATGTTCGAGACGACGAGGCCGAACCAGAACAGGCGAAAGTCGCGGAACTCGAGGGCGGCCAAGGTCGAGGTGCGGCCTGGTTCGGCGGCACTGGCCTCATCGAGGCCGCCCTCGGTCTCGAGGGCAGGCGCAAGCCGTTCCTTCGACGTCATCGTGTCGCACCAGTGTGCGCGAGCGGCGCGACCGACGCTGGTACTTGTGTCACATCACCCGCTCCCCGCCGAGGAACACCACGCGCGGTACACGCTGCAGCGCGCGGATGTCCTCGTCCGGTGTGCCATCCCACACGACGACATCCGCGAGCTTTCCGGGTGCCAGCACGCCGACGTCGTCGCGGCCGAGCGCGTGCGCCGCAATGCTGCTCGCGGCCGCGATCGCCGCGAGAGGGCTCATGCCCAGCGAGACCATCAGCTCAAGCTCCTCGGCGTTCTCGCCGTGACGGTTGAACGGTGTTGCGGCGTCGGTGCCCATCGCGATCGGCACGCCCACCTCGAGCGCGAGGCGGAACGTGCGGTCGCGATCGGACCGGCGATCCTGCGCCTTGGCGCGCATCTCCTCGGGAACGCCGGGGCCTTCGGGGTCCGCAATCCGCGCGAGCGCCTTCAGCGTCGGGATGAGGAACACGCCGCGTGCGGCCATCTCCTTCGCGACACCAGCATCCTCGTGCAGGTGTGTGCCGTGCTCGATCGTGTCGACGCCGGCCTCGACCGCGCGCGCGATTCCGTCGATGCCGTGCGCGTGTGCGGCAACGCGCAGACCCATCGCGTGAGCCGTCTCGACCGCCGCCGTCAGCTCCTCCCGCGTGAACTGGGCCGACGTCGGCCGCTCATGACCGGGAGACAGCACCGCGCCCGTCGCCATGAGCTTGATCACATCGGCGCCCGCGGCGACCTGCTCGCGCACGGCTTTCACGACCTCGCTCACGCCATCGGCCTGCCGGTACATGCCAGGCCAGGAGGCCGCACCAGCGGTGGTCATCGACACGATCTTGCCAGCGAGGACCAGGCGCGGCGTGCGAATGAGTCCTTCTTGTGCCGCGCGCCGAAGGGCGAACTCCAGGTGGTCGCGTCCGCCGGCGTCGCGGACGGTGGTGAAGCCGGCCATCAAAGTGCGGCGCGCGTGATCCGCCATGCGCAGGACGCGAAGACCCGCCGGATCGCGGTCCTGCACCGACGCGTCGGCGAGACCCGCATCCGAGAGATGGACGTGGCAGTCGATGAGTCCCGGCGTGATCGTGGCGTCGGGAGCGTCGATCCGCTCGGCACCGGCCGGTGCGTCAATGCGGCCGCCGACGGCGCGGATGCGGTCGCCCTCGATGAGAACCGCGCCCGGACGCAGTGGCGCCGAACCACTGCCGTCGATGAGCACGCCGGCCGAGATGAGGACGGCGCGCGTGCTGCTCAAGGTGAGCGCGAAGTCTAGGCCGCGCTCGCGCGAGAGATGGCGAGAGTGCATGGGAGTCGAACCCACCACGGAACGCAAGCGCCCCGTCAGCGGTTTTGAAGACCGAGGACATCACCGGATGCCTCGCACTCTCGTGGTCGTTTGCGAAGGAATTGGCGAAGAGTGTATCGGCGCAGACCGCCAGATGCCGCCTCGTTGCGCCGCAGTTGCCGTACACGCCCGACAGGACCTCCGTGAGCTACGCAACGGTGCGCGGAGCGATCCGCTCACTAGACTTACCACGTGGCTTGTCGTCGCTGCGGGCACATCGTGCGCGAGGTTGTGATGGGACTCTGCATCCTCTGTTCGGTGCTGGCGTCTCACGGCGCGGACGACGAGGCCTCGGGGCGCTACTCGGTGCAGAACTTTGCACCGGCCTCGTTCGCGAGCGGGTCGTCCAGTTCGGGCAACATCACGCTGACGCCGGGTGCCGCACGCATGACGCTCACTGGGTCTGTGCCCACCGTGATCGTGAGCGCTACGTCCGCGTCACCAAGCACCTAGACCGTTCAAGAAACCCACGGAGGCCGGAATGGGGCGAGTGCTGTTCGAAATAACACCCGTAGCAGCCACCCTCAAACGTGGTGGTTCGGACTACACCGGTGTGGCGACGTGCCGCGTTGACCTGATCGAACCCGCTGAAGATGCGTTCGGGGCTGACTTCCCCGACAGCGTGCGTAATCTGCGTAAGAAGAGCGTTTTCGTCGATGGCTCCTTGCGGTCCAAGCCACCAGAGCAGTTGATGGCCACAACGGCCGAAGCCGTCGTGCCGCGCGAGTTACTCGCGTCGCTGCCGGACGCCGCCCTTATCGCGTTCCGTTGGGGGTTCACGCCGGACGCCTGCATCGTGCCCGAGAAGGATTCGTAGGCCCAGACCACGCCTCGGCTTGTTGGTCTTCCGCGTTGCCGTGGACTCGCGGGGTGTTCAAAGCGACATCGACAAGGCGTGAACCTCAACAAGCTGTACGCGATGTACGACTGGATGACCATCGGCAGCCAGGCACTGGTCGTCGCGCCGATGGCGTGGCGCCGTCGGGCGGAGGTCGCCTCTCCTACCTCCTCATGCTCACCGCGCTCGTGATCAGCCCGGTGTCGTACGTGGCTCCAACTCGCGAGACGGGGATCCTGTTCGGCACCCTGTTCGGCACCCTGCTCGGCGCGCGGTTGCTGGCGGAGGGCCAGGGGCAAAGGCGCGCGCTGTCGGCGCGGCCGCGATGGTCGTGGGGATCGTCCTGCTCGCACTCGGCTGACCACCTCGATCTCAATTACGTTTCGCGCGATGCGGATGCGGACGGCGACCATCGCCTTCGGCGGCTTCGTGATCCTCGGACTGCCGACCGGCATGCTCGGTATCGCCTGGCCGTCGATGCGCGCGGAGCTCGACGCGCCGCTCGCGGGGCTGGGCGTCGTGCTCGCGGCGATGACGGTCACGGAGTTCGTCTCAAGTGCTCTGTCGGGCATCGTCCGCGCGCGATTCGGCACGATCGCGCTGCTGCTCCTACCGACGGCGCTCGCTGCGGGCGGGCTCCTGTTGTTCACGCTCGCGCCGACGTGGACGACGATCATCCTCGCCGCCGCCGTGCTGGGCGCGGGACTCGGCCTTCTCGACGCGGCGTTCAACACCGAAGCCGCCCTCCGGCGTGGCATCCGCTTCATGGGCGCGCTCCACGCGTCGTGGGCCGTCGGTGCGACACTCGGTCCGCCGCTCATCGGGCTCGTCCTCGTCTTGGCAGGCTCGTGGCGCCTCGGCTATGCGGTCGCCGCGCTGGCATTCGTCGCGTTCGCGATCGCGATTTATCTGGCGCGTGGTGACCTTGCGGCGACGCCAGAAAGCGAGGATGGGCCGCTCGCGGCGCGCGGCGCCCGCCGGGCGTCGGTCATGGGCGGGGCTCTCATGTTCGTGTACGTCGGCATCGAGCTTGGCGCGGGGCAGTGGAGCTTCACGCGCCTCACTGTCGACGGCGCACTGACCGACGGGGTCGCCGGTCTCGCGGTCTTCCTCTACTGGTCCGCGCTTGCGGCTGGTCGCATCGCGCTCGCGCTCCTCGGCGACCGGACCCCAGCGGCGCGGCTCGTCGATCTCAGCGTCGCCGGCGCGTTCGCGAGCGCGGTCGCCTTCTGGACCCTGCCGCCACCGATCGCGGCTTTCATCGCCCTGCCGAGCATCGGCCTTTCGCTCTCTGTGTTCGTGCCGCTGCTGCTGTATCTCATCCCGCGGCGTGTGGGCCGCGCGGCGGCCCCGCACGTGATCGGCTACCTGGTCGCCGCGGGCATGATCGGCGGCGCGGTGCTGCCCGCGGGGATCGGACTGGTGCTACAGGCGACCGGCGTGTCCAGCCTGGGGATCTGCCTGTCAGCGCTTGCGGCGGCCTTTGGCGTCCTTCACCTCGCCGCACGCGGGCGATGACTTAGACGGGTGCCGGCTCGGGCTCGGGGTGACGGAAGCGCCGCACCGGCGACGCTACGAGATAGATGAACGCGACGGCAGCGATGAGAGCCGACGCGAAGAGCGTCGGGCGCAGCCCGATCGCATCTGCGAGCAGGCCGGCCCCGAACGCGGCCGGCGGCGCAACGCCCCATCCGACGAAGCGCGTCGCCGCGTTCACTCTCCCGAGCAGCCGCTCCGGCGTGACCGCCTGCTGCAGGCTGTTCGAGCTCACCGTCCAGAGCGGAACGGTGAGGCCGAGGAGGGCCTGCGACGCCGCGAGGACCGCCGCAGCCTGGATCGGAGTGCCGGCGGCGAACGGAAGAAGAAGGCGGCTCAGGGTCTCGAGGAACAGCGCCGCGATCATCACGGGACCGAGACCCCAGCGCGCCGTAAGCGGCCCGACGATCGCAACACCAACGAGGCTCAGCGGGCCCATCGCCGCGATGGCGATCCCGAGCAGCGCCGGCGGCAGCGCGAGCTCACGCGTGGCGAACACCACCAGGATCGCCTGCACCGCGAACCACTCGATGTTCGCGAGGGCGATCGCAACGACTGTCCGGAAGACGATCTGGTGCCCGCGCATCCAACGCAGACCCTCGACGATCTCGTGCCAGAGTCGACTGTCCGCCGGGCGAGGCGCCACCATCTCGCGGACCCGCACGCGCGCGAGCAGCGCGGCGGACGCGAGAAAGGTCAGCGCATCGAAGAGCATCGCGGTCGGCGCGGTGAGTGCCTGCACGAGGAGACCCGCGAGAGACGGACCGGCGACCTGCGCAACGGCGCTCGATCCCTGTAGCCGGCTGTTCGCAACGACGAGCTGACCGCGACCAACGATGGTCGGCACGAGTGCCGTCCGCGCGGACTCCGTGGCGATGGCGAACACACCGGCGAGGAACGCGACGACGTACAGCTGCGGCAGGCCGAGGATCCCGAGCGCGGCCGCGGCAGGCACGGACCCGATGGCGAGTGCGCTTCCGATGTCGGAGACGACCATGATCGGACGTCGCGGCAACCGGTCGACCCACGCTCCGATGAACAGACCGAGGACGAGCGCCGGCGCCATTCGCGCCGCGACCAGCAGGCCGGTCTCTGTCGCACTCGCTCCGAGCACGAGGATCGCGGTGAGCGGTAACGCGAGCACGGTGATCTGACTTCCGATCACCGCGATCGTGTA
>JALYLT010000055.1 GCA_030774095.1 Chloroflexota bacterium | reverse complement strand
TACACGAAGGCCGCCGACGACGCGACCGTGAACGCGATGAGCATGGTCATCGTCGGCCTGCTCCTGTCGTTCGTCATCGGCGTGCTCCTCACTCGTTCGCTCGTGCGTCCACTGCGGCGCCTCGTGGGTGAGGCGACGATGGTGTCCACCGGGGACGTTGACCTGCGATACGCGCGCTTCGACACACGCTCCGGTGACGACATCACGCGCGAGGTCGCGTCCGCCTTCGATCGCATGCTGAACGCCCTCCGCTTTTACGCGTTGTCGGACGACGCGAGCGCGGGCGAAGATTGAACGCGTTTGCGCAGCAGCTGCTCGGTGTAGCCAAGGGCTATCTCGGGCCCGCTACGCAAACCTTCCTCTCGGCCGAATTCCAAGCGCTCGGCGTCAACGCCAACACCATCAGTCCCGCTCAGCTGGAGAGTCTGGTCGCCCACGTACGCACGAAGGCCGCGCGTGCGATGGGCGAAGAGCGTGCGGCCGAGCTTGCCTCGGCGCTCGCGGCGTGTGGCGAAGCGCAGAAGCTGACCAGCGGCGGCAGCCGGCCCGCGCATGATGCGGCGGCGAAGCTCCTCGAGGGCGGTCGCGCCCGTCAGTCTGAGGTCGCGTACCGCGAACTCGTCGACAAGCACGGCGACATCGATGCGTACTGCGGTCTCGCGCGCGCGCAGGCCGCGCAGCAGGATGTCGGCGCGGCGCTGACGACGCTGCGCGAGGCGGCCGGGAGATTCGCGCAGCGCGGGGACCGCGCCACCGCCGTCGCCCTTCTGCTGGAAGCTGTGGCCATCGCCCCGTCGGATCTCGCCGCGCACCGTCGGCTGGCCGCGGCGCTCGCGAATCAGGGCGACCTCCCGAGCGCGATCCGCGAGTACGCGCGCTTCGTCGACATGGCGCTCGCTCAGCAAGACACGCGGCGCGCGTGGCTGGAGCTCTCGTACGGACGCGAGACCCTTGGCGACCTGCCCGGACTCAGGGCGATCGTCGATCGCATCGCGGCCGCGACGGGCGGCGCCGCGGGGCCCGCGCCGCGAATGGGTGAAGTCCCGCCGATCATCGCGCGCTCGCAGCTCGCGCCGCGGCCCGCGCCGAAGATCGAGCGGCCCACCTTCCGAGCCGAACCCGAGCCGCCAACCTTCCGGACCGAGCCACGCGCGCTTCGAGCCGAGCCGGCGAAGCCCGCGGCCAGCACCAGTTCGAGTGGACATTCTCTTGGCGCGCGTATCCATTCACAGGAGCCGACGACCCGCCCGTCCGCCTCGCAGACGACCGTCGTGCTGAACGGCGCGAGCACCGTGACGCACGCGGAGCAGGTGGATCTCGGCTCGGTCGACCTGCTCGCCCGCGCGGGCCTCTCACCGAACGGCCAAAAACCCCAACTCGTCGTCGCGCCGGTCCGTCCGGCTCGCCCACCGCGTCCGCCGCTCGACATGGAGCAAGAGATCAGGTCGCTCATCCCGAAGGGTAACGACCTCGACGCCGCGAAGACCGCCTCGACGCGCGCGACGCTTCTGATCGGCATGCGCGACAAGCGCGCGAACGAGGCGACGCTCGACGCGGCGCGTCGGCTTCTCACACTCGGGAAGCTGCCGTCAGCGTCGGACCTGCTCCTTGACTACATCGCGCATGGCTTCACGGATCGCGAGGCGCAGCGGCTCCTCATCGAGATCGACTGCGCGATCGGGCGGCGCGATACGGCGAAGGAGAAGTGTCACCTGCTGTCCCACGCCTACCGTCTCGACGGTCGCACCGATGTCGCCGAGGACGTGGAGCGGATCGCCCGCATCCTCTAACTCGCGGCGCGGCTAAGCGGTGGCGAAGGGTTTCGCGGGTCCTCGGCCGAGTGCGCGGAGTAAGAAAGCCAGTACGAGGCCGGCGATGAATCCACCAATGTGCGCGAAGTACGCGACGCCGCCCCCCGCGCCGGTCTGATCGGTCGTCGCGATCGAACCGAATCCCGAGATGAACTGGATCAGCGCCCAGAGGCCGATCATCATCAGCGCCGGCACCTCCTGGACGTAGCGCATGCCAACGAGCACGCGCACCTTGTTCTGCGGGAAGTAGACGAGATACGCCGCGAGCACACCGCTGATCGCGCCCGATGCTCCGAGGCTTGGGATCACCGAGTTCACGTCGGTCGCGATTTGCGCCGCCGACGCGATGACGCCGCACACAAGATAGAAGGCGAGATACATGATCGATCCGAGGCGCTTCTCGACGTTGTCGCCAAAGATGAACAGGAAGAGCATGTTCCCGCCGATGTGCGCCCAGCCGCCGTGCATGAACATCGACGTGAACAGCGTCAGCCAGATCGGACTCGGACCGGGCGCTTCGACAAGTGTCTCGACGCTGCCGTCAGGGAGGGTGATCGGCACCGGGCCGACGAGATCGACGCCAGTCGTGATCTCCTTGGGGATCGTACTGAAGCCCATCGTGAACGCGTCGTTCGGAAGCTGGAGCAGCACGAAGACGAGGACGTTGATCGCGATGATCGCGATGTTGACGATCGGAAGCCCGCCCGGCTCGTCTTGGTCGCCGATGGGAAGCATGAGGCGGCAGTATGCACGTCGCCTGCCCTCCTGCGTTTTTCCCCGTAAACTTGACTAACCCGACCGGCGCCGATGGCGTTTGCGGAGCATGTCGCCAACGGGCGACGTAGGCCGCTTCGCGTCGTCAACGCCGCTCCTAGGCGACGTAGCCAAGTGGTAAGGCAGAGGTCTGCAAAACCTTCATCGCGGGTTCGATTCCCGCCGTCGCCTCCGCGTTTAGCTAAGCAGTGATAACGACTTTGGCTCGAGCCTGACCGCTGCCGACGTAGCGCACCGCCTCGCGAGCCTCGGAGAGCGGATAGGTTCGATCGACCACCGGGCGGAGCTTGCCGGACTCGATAAGGTCCTTGAGGTACACGAGGTCGTCGGGGTTGGTCTGCGCGACGAAGAACTTCACGCGCTGGTGCAGTAGACGCGCACGCACCATCACATTGATGATCCGCGCGAAGACCCCGAGCCAACCGCCCTTCGCCGCGCCGACCTGCACGAAGATGCCGTTCGGCGCCAGAACACGCCGCAGATCGGAAAGTGACCGCGTCGCGGCGATGTCGAGGACCGCGTCATAGCGCTGCGGGCGCCGCGCGACGTCCTCCTTGGTGTAGTCGATGACCTCGTCCGCGCCGAGCGACCTAGTGATGTCGACACTTCGCGGACCTGTGACCGCGGTGACGTGTGCGCCCAGCGCCTTCGCGATCTGCACCGCGAACGTGCCGACGCCGCCGCCCGCACCGTGGATCAGCACACGTTGTCCCGGCTTGACCTGCGCGTGGTCACGAAGACCCTGGAGCGCGGTGCGCCCCGCGACGTTGAGCGTCGCGGCCTGCTCGAACGGCAGGTCGCGCGGCTTCAGAAGCAGTCGATCCTCACGGGCTCGTACGTACTCCGCGAAAGACGCAGGCGCGCCGCCGAAGACTTCGTCGCCCGGTTTGAAGCGCGTGACGTTAGGGCCGACGGCCTCGACGGTTCCAGCGAGATCCACGCCTCGGACCGGTTCATCTTTCTGCCGCATGATCTTCGCGGCGATCTCAAGGATCAGCCCACCGTGTGTGCTGTGCCAGTCAAGGGCATTTACCGACGCGGCGCGCATGCGCACCAGCACGGTGCCCTCCATCAGCGCCGGCCTTGGGATGTCCCGCACATGCAGGACGTCCGCCGACCCGTACCCCTCCTGTACGACCGCCTTCATCGTGTGGCCGGGGTCCTCGGCCTTGTCTGCCATCTCGGTCACTGGTACCGCAGCAGTCATATCTCCGCCTCCTTTCCTCCGGCCACAGCGTGACGCCCACTTGTGAAGGAGTCGTGAATCGCGGCGATGACCTCGCGGCGCCGAGCGCAGGCCATTTTTTGGGTCAGCCGCCGCAGGAACGACAGCCGGCGGCGAGCTAATTGTCGGCGAGCGAGAGCCCGCCACCAACATGGCGGGCTCTCGCATGGCAGTCAGCGAACGACGTTAGCTACGCCGGCCGGCATCCACGTCCGCGGACGAGGGATGCTCGCCGCGCGTCTCATAGTCGAAGCCACGTCCACGTCGGATGATGTCGCCGGCTTCGTCATACCGATCCGCGCTCTTGACGGTCATCAGCGTGCGGCCGCGCTTGAACTCGTCCTCGTAGTAGCGGGCTTCCTCATCCGGGACCCCCATCTTGAGGAGAGCCCCGGCGATGCCGCCAACGGCTGCGCCCGCGGCGGCGCCGGTGAGGACGCCTGCCAGGATCCCTCCGGCCAAGACCGGACCTATGCCAGGGATGAGGCCGGCGGCCGCCGCCCCGAGGATGCCGCCCGCGACCGCTCCGGTCGCCGCGCCTTTCACGGCGGCGTCGCCCACGTTGTGGGTGCCGCCCTCGTCCTTCCACGCATAACCCATCTCGTCATCCGTGAAGCCCTTCGCGCGTAGCTCTGCTGCCGTCTTCTCCGCGTCGGTGCGGTCCTCGAAGAGACCGACGTATGTCGAGCGCTTCGAATGCTCGGGCGTGTGTGGCACGTTGGGTCCTCCTTAAATACTTTCGTCGTGTCGAAAACGCTTCTGACAGAAGCCGCTCCCGCGCTCCATGACACAGCACACGTCATGCCGAGTGTGAACGTCGTGTAACGGTCCGCTTCATCGCAGTGTCGATTTCGCTCCACCAGTGTTCGACGTATCGAGAGAGAGAGGAGGCACGCAATGACATACGCAGACGTGAATGGCATCAAGCTCTACTACGACATCCAGGGGACGGGCCGGCCGCTCATCCTGCTGCACGGTGGTCTCGGCGCGATCGAGATGTTCGGCCCCAACCTTCCGGCGCTCGCCGAACATCGGCAGGTGATCGGCGTCGATCTCCAGGGCCACGGTCGCACGGCCGAATCGATCGACCACTCAAGGTCGAACTGATGGCCGACGACATCGCAGTCCTCATCAAGCATCTGAAGCTCGAACGGCGCGACATCATGGGCTACTCGCTCGGTGGCGGTGTCGCCGTACACATGGCCATTCGACACCCGGAGCTGGTGGGGAAGCTTGTCATCGTGTCCACGGCGGTCAAGCGCAGCGCGTTCTATCCCGACATCCTCAAGCAGCAGGAACAGGTCCGCCCCGAGGCGGCCGAGGCAATGAAGCAGACACCGATGTATCAGATGTACGCGAGCCTCGCGCCGCGACTCGAGGATTGGGGACGACTCCTGGGCAAGATCGGCGATGCGCTGAAGCAAGACTTCGATCTCTCAAAGGAGGTCGCGGGGATCAAGGCGGCCTTCTGGGCGGCAGACAGCGTGACGGAACCTGGGATGGCTCCGGCCGCCCGACTTCCAGCCTGGCGATCCTTCCGGGCCTGACGCACTACACGATCGGCAGCGCACCAGCCCTGTCAGCAGTCGTGATCCCGTTCCTCTCAGCAGTCGTGATCCCGTTCCTCGACGAGCCGACGCCGAAAGTTACGTGATCCGCGCGCGGCTCGGTTGCTCGGCGGGGGCACAGAGGCCCCCGCCGAGCGAAAGTCAGACGGCTACGCGGCGCCCGTTGCTGTAGCGATAGATCGCGAGAGCGACGAGGGCGCCGACGATCGAACCGACCCAACCTGAGGTCGGGGGCGGAAAAGCAGCGTTCCCTGCGAACAAGAGCTGGGAGAGGAATCCGCCGATGAAGGAACCGACGATGCCAAGGATGATCGTTCCGAGGCCACCCATCGGGTCGGCGCCCGGCATAAGGAACCGAGCGATGACTCCGACGATCGCGCCGAAAACGATCCAGGTGATGATGGCAGTGAGATCCATTTTTTGCGCACTCCTTTCTTCGTTGCTTGGTGCAGCCCACTCTTACACGCACTCGCCGTGCCACGACGACAAGAGATCGTTACAGAGCAGGCGTGGCGGGCACTGGCATGGCGCTTGTTCCGAGAGAACTTTCTAGCTGAACTGACGTTTGCCTCTTGCTGCTCGTTAAGCCCCTGGACAGAAAATTCAGGGGGAAACAGAGTGAAGCTATTCAAACAACCAGTTCGATTCCTAAGTATCTTCGCATTCGTTCTCTCAGCGGTCCTTCTAGGTAACGGCGGGACAGCAGCAGCCGCTAACCCGCTCCTGTGCTTCTCCGGCACAACGGATCCCGGAGGGTTCCATGGCACCTGCACACTCACCGCGACCGGTGCGACCCTCGTCACGACCGATAACGACACAGACCCGAACAACGCGTACGCCGGCGTGTATTACGAGGTGTCGAGCCTCAGCGGCCTGCTCATCGGGGACGTGACCAACGTCTCGTTCACGTACTCGTGCGCTGACACAACTGGTGCGACCAACTGCGTCACCGGGGGATCGCCGCGCCTGAGCATCCCCATCGACACGAACGGTGACGGCATCACCAACAGCTACGCGTTCATCGACGCGGCCAACTGCGGCCAGACCGGACATGCGACCGGCACCGTCGATCTCTCGTGCCCGGTCTTCTTCGGTGGCACGTTGTACACCAATTGGGCCGCGTTCGTCACCGCCCACCCGACCTACCGGATCGCCACGGACACGGTGTCATTCGTGATCGTGGACCAGCCCTTCCGCGGTACCGTCAGCAACGTTCAGCTCGGCCAGAACGTGACGACGGCGAAGGACAAGTGCAAGAACGGCGGCTGGCAGGACATGACCCGCGCCGACGACACTTCCTTCAAGAACCAGGGCGACTGCATCCAGTACGTCAACACCGGTAAGTAACGACCGGGCGTAACGCGCATTAGCGCAGATCTGAAAGGGCTCCCCGTTCGCGGGGAGCCCTTTCTTATCGCGCCTTGACAACTCTCCGGGTCGCGCGACACTCTGCGATCGAAGACACGCCACCCACGGTGGCGCGCTCTCAACCAGGGGAGGAAAACGATGCGTCGTCTCTTCCCGCGCGCGATGCGTGCGGGTGCGCTTGCTGTCGCGATCAGTCTTGTCCTGGCGGCCTCACTCATTGCGCCGGCGAGCGCGCAGAGCCCCGGCATTCCCAATGGCGATGATCCGATCCTCCTGCCGGGCGCGCAGCCGCCGCCGTTCGACGAGCTGACGGAGGAGCTCCTCCAGCAGCGCGACATTGCTTTCATCACCCGCCGGACCGCCGGTGACAACGCCCTTAGCAACCAGCAGGCCGGCGCCATGCGCGCTGCCGCCGCGCACACCGCGGCGGATCTACGCAAGAACGGCGCGCCGGCTGCTGGCCCCGCCACGTTCACGACGACCTGGGCCGCGCTCGGCCCGAACCCCATCGTCCAGGTGACGCGCGGAAGCGGCAGCTTCTCGGCGATGAGCGGGCGCATCGGCGCCCTCGTGATCCGGCCGAGCAATGGCCAATTCATCCTCGGCGCGGCGCAGGGCGGCATCTGGCTGTATGACGCCGCCAGCGGGAAGTGGTCGCCGAAGACCGACAACCTCCCATCGCTGTCCATGGGCGCGCTCGCGATCGCGCCTTCGAACGACGCGATCATCTACGCCGGTACGGGCGAGGGTGCCCTTTCCGGTGACAGTTACTTCGGCAACGGCATCCTGAAGTCCATGGACGGTGGCGCCAACTGGCTCCACGTCTCGGGCGACTTCTTCGAGGCGGTCTCCGTCTCCCGCCTGGTCGTCGACCCGGCGAATCCGAATCACCTGTACGCCAGCGTCCTGCGCGGTCGCGGCGGCGCGCGGCGGACCACGCCGACGGTGCACTCGCGGTTCGGCATCTGGGAGTCGAAGGACGGCGCCGTGAGCTGGACGCTGCTGAAGGAAGCGAAGTCCGAATTCAATGGCGCGACCGACCTTGAGCTCGACCCGCGCAGCCCGCAGACCCTCTACGCCTCGTTCTGGGGCGACGCGATCTACAAGAGCACCAACGGCGGCGCGAGCTGGGCGCCGGTCATGAACGGCCTCCCGGTCGCGAACTACGCCGCACATCAGACACGCTTCTCGATCGCGATCTCGCACCCCGCGGGTGCGGGCGCGACGCTCTACGCTGGATTCGATTGGGAAGACGCGACGGGTGACCATCCCTCGCGCGTCTTCAAGTCGACCGACGGCGGCGCGAACTGGGTGATGCTGCCGGCCGGCGTAAGCCCGGACAAGGTCGAGGACTACTGCGGTGGGCAGTGCTTCTACGACAACGTCATCGAGGTAGACCCCACCAATCCCAACATCGTTTTCGCTGGCGGTCAGTTCGACTACGGCATCGGGTCGGGCGGGATCTTCCGCTCGGATGACGGCGGCCTGACGTGGAAAAATCTGGGCTGGGACCAGCACCCGGACTTCCATGCGCTCGCGTTCGATCCGAGCAAACCCGCCCACGTCCTGAGTGGCTCCGACGGTGGCGTCTGGTACAGCGCGAACCGCGGCGGCCGACCGAACGCGTCGGATCCGCTCGAGGCGGTCGATTGGCAGAACCTCAACGGCACGGTCGATCCCAACACCGCGGGAATCATCGCGCGCAGCGATCTGCAGATAGCGCAGTTCACATCGATCGCGACCGTTCCGACCGTCCCACTGCGAGTCTGGGGCGGCACACAGGACAACGGAACGCTCCGGAAGACCGCCAGCACGAACCAGCAATGGTTCGACGTCGCGAGCGGAGATGGTGGCCAGGTGCTCGTCGATCCGGCGAACGCGAATTACGTGTATGGCACCTACTTCGGGATCACGCCGTACCGCTACACGAACGGCGGCGCTTCGTTCTTCAGCAACCAGTACATCCGTAACGGGATCAATCTGAGCGATCGCTCTGACTTCTACATCCCGTTCACGATGAACAAGGCGAACACGAATCAGCTCTTCCTCGGGACGTACCGCCTGTACCGAACGGATAACGCAAAGGCCGCGTCCGCGGGCGACGTCACGTGGAAGATCATCAGCCCCGACCTGACCAGCGGCTGCACCGGCACAGCGCCGAATGGCGCGCGCAACTGCACCATCTCCGCGATCGGGGTGGGCGGCGGGCAGGCCGTCTACACGGGCTCGCTCGACGGCCTCGTGTACATCAGCACCGACGCGCAGGTGAACAACGACCCGACCTGGACCCGGCTGGACAACGGCAAGCTGCCGAAGCGGCCGGTGACCCAGTTCGCGGTGGACCCGAGCAACTATCGCATCGCGTACGCGGCGTACGCGGGATTCAACGCCGCCTCGCCATCCCGCCCGGGCCACGTCTACAAGACGACCGACGGCGGGCAGACCTGGACCAACATCAGCGGCAACCTTCCGGACAGCCCGGTGAACTCCGTGATCCTCGACCCGTCATACGCGAACACGCTCTACGTCGGGACTGACGTCGGTCCGTTCGCGTCGTTTGACGGCGGCGTCCACTGGACGCCTCTCGGCACTGCCTTCCCGATCGTTGCGATCTGGCAGCTAGATCTCGACCCATCGCACCGGACCTTGGCCGCGGGCACGCACGGCCGTGGCGCCTTCAACATCCAGGACGCGGTCGCGAAGCCCGCACTCGTTCTCTCGAAGGTCGACGCCGGCACGCCGGTCGGGCCTTCGAGCCTCGTGACCTACACGCTCACCGTGAGGAACATCGGCAACGCCGCTGCCACGGGTGTGACCATCACTGATCCCGTACCCGCCAACACGACGTTCGCCTCCGCCGATAGCGGCGGGTTGAACCTGGGTGGGATAGTCACCTGGTCGGGCCTGACGATCGCTGCCGGCGGCAGCATCACTGTGCACTTCACCGTGAGCATCGCCGACGCCATCAAGAACAAGGTGAAGTCAATCGTCAACGACGGCGTCAAGGTGACCTCTTCGCAGGGCATGTTCACGACCGGATCGCCGTTCATCACGCCGATCGCACCGCCATACGCGGTGTCCGTAACGCCCGCTACGCAGACGGACGGCGGCAAGGTCGGCACGAGCGTCTCGTACACGGTCACGGTCAAGAACCTCGGCTTCAACACCGACAGCTACACGATGTCCGCCACCAGCGGATGGGCGGTCAGCTTCTTCGATGCGACCTGCACCACACCGCAGCCGACCACGCCGAGCGTCGCAGCCGGCGGGACAACGAACGTCTGCGTGAAGGTCGCGATCCCAGCGACCGTGGTCAACGGGGCGACGAATACCGCCACCGTGACGGCAACGTCAGTCGGCAGTCCGACCGTTTCCGCCAGCGCGACGATCATCACGATCGCCGTCGCAGCGGATGTGAACACGCTGCTCGTCGATAACGACGACAACGCACCTGACGTGCAGTCCTACTACACGACGGCGCTCACAAGCGCCGGCGTCAAGTTCAGCGTCTGGGACCTCAAGACGGACGCGAACCTTCCACTCAACTACATGAAGGCGTTCAAGACCATCGTGTGGTTCACGGGCAACTCGTATCCGGGTCCGATCCTGCCGTACGAGGCCAAGCTCAAGTCGTTCCTCGACGGCGGCGGACGACTGTTCATCTCAGGACAGGACCTGCTCGACCAGGCCGCCGGGACCACCGCGTTCGTCCACGATTACCTGCACGTGACGTGGAACGGCACCGAGGCGCAGAACGACCAGGCGACGGTGAGCGTTCACGGCGACGCCGCCAGCCCAGTCACGGGCGTCGCGCCTGCGATCGGAGTGGTGCCACTCGACCACACGGTCCTCGGCAACAGCTTCGAAGACCAGATCACGCCCAACGGCGGAGCGCTGGTCGCCTTCACGGACGACACCGGAGCGGCCGACGCGCTCTCGTTCAGCGGGACATACAAGGTCGTCTTCCTCGCGTTCCCGTTCGAGGCGTACGGGACGGCCGCCCAGAAGACCGATCTCGTCACCAGGGTGGTGAACTTCTTCGCGGCCCCGTAGATCCAGTTACGCACACGCGAGCGTCGGGGGG
>JALYLT010000054.1 GCA_030774095.1 Chloroflexota bacterium | reverse complement strand
TCACGCTGCTGCAGGTCGCGGGTCGGCGCTTCACCGTCGTCGAGGTCATGCGCCGCTGGCGTGTCGAGGCGGAGTGGTGGAAGGGCGGACCTGCGCGCGACTACCTGACGTTACGTACCGCGGACGGCATGGTCTGCGACGTGTACACGGATCGTGGTTCGGGATCGAGTTGGTTACAGCGCGTGATGGACTGAGGTCGACTTTCGCAGCCACACACACGCCGCCATTCGTACTAGGCAGCTGCTAGTCAACTGCTACTGACCGCAGTCCCTCCGGAGCCGTCTAATCCCGTCCACATGAGACAACTCGGCGCGGCCCTTGGCTTGGCGCTGCTGCTCAGCGCGACGCTCCCGCACGTCGCCAACGCTGGCTCGCTCGCCACGACCTATGCGGTCGGTGCGCAGCCGTGGGGGATGGCGGTCGACCCGATGGATGGCCGCATGTATGTCGCGAATTCCTATCCCGATGCGACCGGGAAGACCTACGTTTCTGTAATAGACCGGGCGACCGGCAATGTCTCACGCGTCCTGACGCCGAAGTCGTCTGCCCTTGTCGCTGTCGATCCCTCGCTCCGCCGTCTGTATGTGACCCAGGAGGACCGGGCGCTTCTTGTGATCGATCTCGACGATCACAGCGTCGTCGCGACCGTGCCAGGCGTTGCGTTCCTTGGTCTCGCGGTCGACGCCGATGCGCATCGCGTGTACGCGACAACGTTGTCCACCATGTCGATCATCGATGGGTCGACGAATACCGTCGTCAGGACTATCCCGGCGCCATCCAGCGCCGTATGGAAGACCCTCGCGCTCGATGTTGCGACGGATCGGGTGTACGTACTCGATGTGCGAGATAACGCGAACTCGCTCGACATCTTCGACAGCGGGGATCTGTCGAGCGTCGGCAATGTGCCTCTTCCGAACACCGCGTGGTCCGGTTTGGCAGTCGATAGCGCGCGGCAGCTCGTCTTTGTGACGGGGTACAACGCTTCAGACCCCAGCCGGCCGGGCTATCTCAACGTGATCGATGCAACGGCGCGCAGTGTTGCAGCGACCGTCGCGCTCTATGGGTCATTCCCCGTGGGCGTCGCTCACGCGGCGGGCGCGCATCGTCTCTACATCACCAACAGCGCCACGAACAACGTCAGCGTGCTCGATGACCGGACCTTCGCGTCCGTTACCGAGTTCTCATTGCCGTGGTTACCGAACCTACCCCTACTGGCTGATGACGGCCTGCTCTATGTGAGCGGCTACGTCAGCCTGACGTCGGGTGTGGTCGGCGCGATCACGCCCACGGAAGAGAACGTCGCTCCGGTGGTCGACAGCGTACGCGTCGACCCCACCCAACCTTTGACGAACCAGGTCGTCCATGCGACAGCGACTGCGCACGACGTTAACGGCGACAGCCTGTCGTTCCGTTACGCGTGGTACAGCAACGGCGTGCTGCTCGCGAACGAGACGTCCGCGGACCTCGATCTCTCTAAGCCAGGCAATGGCGACCGGGGACAACAGGTCTCCGTGATCGTTCGGGCGTGGGACGGCAGCCTCGAGAGTACTCTGTCGACGAGGTCGAGTTGGGCGTTCTTCGTGGGCGACACGGCACCAAGCCTCGAGTCGATAAGTCTCGATAACGCATCTCCCAGGACGCGGGATGTTGTCGTCGCGACGGCCGTGGCCACGGATGTGGACAGCGATAACCTCACCTACACGTTCACCTGGAAGGTGAACGGCGCGGTCCGTGCCACGGCCAGCAGCTCGAGCACGTCGTCGCAATTCGACCTCGCCGTGGCCGGCAACGGGGATCGCGGTCAGACGGTGCTCGTCGAGGTCGTCGTATCCGACGGTGCGCTACAGAGCGGCGTTGCGTCTGCGTCTGCTGTGGTCGTTAACTCAGCGCCGACGCTCACGGTGTCGCTCAGCGACACAACCCCGCGCTCCTACGACGTTCTCGTGGCGACGGCTGGCGCCCAGGACGCTGACTCGGATCCGCTGACGCTCACCTACACCTGGGCCGTGAATGGCGTCACGAAGCAGGCGGGCTTGAGCAGCAGCTTCGATCTCGGCGTAAAGGGCAACGGCGATAACGGTGATGTCGTTACCGTGATCGCCACTGCGAACGATGGCACTGCAACCGCCACGGCTAATGCGAGCGCGACCGTCACACCGGGTCGCCGGAAGTAATCGCAGCGCACATGCGGCTGCTCGGCGCCACCATCGGTCTCGCGTTCGCTCTTGGCTCGCATTCACACAGTCGGCCAATGCTGATGGCATCGACCGGACGTATCGTGTCGTGCTCGAGGAACGTTCCCGGTCGAGGTGCGGGGCACCCTGACACAGACTCAGGGAAAAGTCGTCGTGACCGGGACGATCGCGGTGCAAGTGGACTGCGTCTCGCCAACGGTCACGTGGTCGGTTGGTGTGCAGCCGGAGAACGGTAGCTTCAAAGGTTGGATCCTCTGTCGCGACGGTGAACGCGACCGTTTGCGAACAGCGGTGCACGACCGCCACTGCGTCAGGGACCGTGAAGCTGAGTCCCGGCAAGTCCTGAGCGTTTTCGCTCCCTATTTAGGGCGTGGCTAGACTAGAACAGAGGTTCTAACCAACCAAAGGGGAGCAACGCGTGACTCGGTTATTGCTCGGCGATGTATCCCGGCATGTCCGGCGTAAGGAGAGCGACGAGCTTTGCGGCCGGCCGTCCGGGAAGCACGGATGCGCACGTGTAGTCAGGCGGCGCGATCACGACACCGTTCGGGATCACGACTGCCAACGGATCGACGCCAGGCGACGACAGCACGAACGAACCAGGCGTGCGCTCACTGACCTGACCGCAGCGAACGACCGTATCGGTCGCGTTCGCGCTTATGCCAACGATTGCGGCAAGGATCGCGATGGCAAAGAGCACCGGGAAGAATCGCATGTTGAGTTAGGGGAGCAAGGGACATGCCTGCCTCGTGACCCGTCGTCGATCAGCGTCACATCGTGCTGGGGTCGCGTACCTGCAGCCCAGCGATCCCTTTGAAGTCGCGAGCGTTACGTGTCACGAGCTCGAGCCGGTGTTCCAGCGCGGTGGCGGCGATGAGCGCATCAGACATCTCGACGCGGGAACGCGCGAGCCGCCCGGCGTGTTCTGCGATCGTCCCGTCGACGTCCAGTTCGCGGAAGGGCGAGAGAAGGACGCGGACGGCTTCCTCATCTTTCGCGCGGCCACTGAAGAGTTCGGCCTTCGTGACGACCGAATACGCGACGCGATGTCCGATGACGGCCAGCCGACGAGCCCCACGGAGTACGTCGATGAGGACGTCGGTATCGAGCAGCAGGTCAGCCACGCAATCCCAGTCGGCGCTCGCGTTTCCTCCAGGCGCCGCGTCGCTGTGGGATCTTGAAGTCGGGGATCGAGCCAAAGCTCTCGTCGAGGATCCGCTGGGTGTCGGCTGTGGCCGGAACGCCGACGTAGGCGTCGATCGCGTCGCGCACGACCGCCGCGAGTGTCTTGCGCTCGCGGCGCCGGCGAGCGTCGAGTGCCTTTCGTTGCTGCTCGGTCAGGTAGATCTGCGTTCGGGTAGCTCCCATATACAGCACAACATACAGCATGACGCGGCTCCGCTAACGCGCCCTCCATTCGTACGGACGGTCCTTGCGTGAGCAGCGGCTACGTCGAGCTGCACTGTCACAGCTCGTACTCGTTCCTCGATGGCGCCTCCGATGTAGAGGAGCTCGTCACCGCGGCAGTCGAGCGAGGGATGGATGCGCTCGCGCTCACCGATACGAACGGCCTCTACGGCGCGGTGCGTTTCTGGAACGCTGCGAAGGACGCGGGCATCCGGCCGATCTACGGCGCGGAGATACAGACGCTCGACTTCGGGCATCTGGTGCTCATCGCGCGCGATCGCATCGGCTGGCGCAGCCTCTGTCGCACGATCTCCGCGGCGCAGCTCGCCGGTGAGAAGACGAAGCCGCGCGCGACGCTCGCGCTCATCGCCGAGAACGCCGAGGGCCTCTTCGCGCTCACCGGGTGCGCCTACGGTGCGGTGCCGCGCGCGATGCGCGGCGGCGACGTCGACGCGGCACGCGAGGCGCTCTCACGGCTCGCCGGGGTCTTCGGCGAGCGCTGCTTCGTCGAGCTCTCCGACCACCTCGATCCCGACGACCCCGCGCTGTGCGATGCGCTCGCGCAGCTCGCGGCGGAGCAGGGGCTCGGCGCGGTCGTCACGAACAACGTGCATTACGCGCGACCCGAGGGCCGGCGGCTGCACGACGTGCTGCGCTGCATCGACCTCGGCGTAACGCTCGATGACGCTGGGAATCGCCTCAAGCCGAACGGCGAGTACTGGCTGAAGGACGAGACCATCCTGCGCGAGCGGCTTGGGCGGCACGAGGAGGCCTTCGCGAACGCGCGCGCGATCGCGGACGCGTGCACGCTCGATCTCGAGACGATCGGACCGGGTGGCGGGCGTGCCCTGGGATCGATGGCCGGCCAGGACCGCCTTCCCGGCTTCGCGGTGCCGCAGGGCCACACGGCGTTCTCCTTCCTCTACGCGCTCTGCCAGGAGGGCGCGCGTGACAAGTACGGGCTCATGACACCCGGAGTCGGTATGCAGCTCGCGCACGAGCTCAGCGTCATCGATCGCTGCGGCCTCGCGGAGTTCTTCCTCATCAACTGGGACATCGTCCGCTTCTGCAAGGAGCGGCGGATCCCGGCGCAGGGCCGCGGGTCCGCGGCCGACTCGATCGTCGCGTACGTGCTCGACATCACCAAGGTCGACCCGATCAAGCACGAGCTCCTCTTCGAGCGGTTCCTCACGGAGGACAGCCGCACGATGCCGGACATCGACCTCGACATCGCGTCAAACGACCGCGAAGAGGTCATCCAGTACGTCTACCAGAAGTACGGCGAGCGCTACGCGGCGATGGTGTGCAACGTCGTCACCTATCGCGCGCGATCCGCCAGCCGCGAGGTCGCGAAGGCCCTCGGCTTCCGTGACGAGACGGTCGACCGCATGGCGAAGTCGATCGACCAGTACAACGTCGATCCGCGCTCGCGTCCGAGTGCGGCGCAGCACCCCGCGTACAAGCATCCGAACCGCGAGGCCGAGCACGGCTGGGAAGACGGGCGGCCGGTCGCGGACACGCTCGAGGACCTCGCGAGCTTCATGAACGAGAAGGAGCGCACGCGCTTCCCGCTCTTCCGCGAGCTCACGCTCGCGATCGCCGACTTCCCGCGGCACCTCTCGATCCATAACGGCGGGATGCTCATCACCGCGCAGCCGCTCGTGGATACCGTGCCGATCGAGCGAGCGACCATGCCGAACCGCAACGTCGTGCAGCTCGACAAGCGCGACGTCGAGGACCTCGGCCTGGTGAAGATGGATCTGCTCGGGCTGCGCACGCTGTCGCTCATCAAGGACGCCGTCGCCGATATCGAGGCGCGGCACGGCGAGCGTCTCGAGCTCGGCACGATCGCGCTCGACGACGAGGCGGTCTACGACCTCATCTGCGAGGTCGACACCGTCGGCCTGTTCCAGGTCGAGAGCCGCGCGCAGGCGTCCGCGCTCCCGCGCGTGCGACCGCGATGCTTCGCGGACATCGTCGTCCAGGTCGCGATCATCCGACCCGGTCCGCTGCAGGGGAACATGGTGAATCCGTACATCAACCGCAGGCAGGGTCGCGAGCCCGTGACGTACGCGCATCCGCTGCTCGAGCCGAGTCTTAAGGAGACGCTGGGCGTGATCCTCTTCCAGGAGCAGATCCTGCGCGTCGCGATGGCGGTCGCAGGTTTCTCGCCGGCGGCCGCCGACAAGCTGCGCCGCGCGATGAGCCGTGCGCGATCTTCGAGCGACATGGAGAAGCTGCGCGCGCCGTTCGTCGACGGCGCGCACGCGAAAGGTGTTGGGAGCGAGACGGCGAATGAGATCTTCCGGCAGATCGCGGCGTTCGCCGAGTTCGGGTTCTGCAAGAGCCACGCGGCCGCATTCGCGCTCACGGCCTACCACACCGCGCATCTGAAGCTCTATTACCCGTCGGAGTTCTACGTCGGACTTCTCAATAACCAGCCGATGGGTTTCTATTCACCCGCGGTCATCGCCGGCGACGCGAAGCGGCACGGCGTCGCCATCCTGCCGGTCGACGTGAATCTCTCGCGAGAGAAGGCGATCGTGGAAGAGTGCTCGGATGGCGGTGCGATGCACCCCGTCGACAGCTCGAACACGATCGCGCGTCACCGGACATGCCGCGTTCACGACGTGCGACTTGGCTTCGAGAGCGTGAAGGGGCTCGGGGCCGCCGAAGCAAAAGCGATCGTCGAACAGCGTGAGACGGTTGGAGCGTTTTCTAGCTTTGACGAATTCGCGCGGCGCGTCGGTCTCAAAGAGGAGGCGCTGCGCAACCTCGCGCTGCTCGGCGCGTTCGATGCCTTCGGCGTGGCCCGCCGCGAGCTCCTGTGGCGCGCTCGCGATGCGCATCGCACCTCACCGGCGTTCACGCGTCCGGCGCTCGCGCTGCCGACAACCGACGCGCCGGCGCTGCCCGCGCTCACCGAGCAGGAGCGCGTCGCGCTCGATTACCGCATCACCGGGATCCCCACCGGGCCGCAGATCATGCGCTTCTACCGCGCGGATCTGGATCGCCGCGGCGTGCTCACCGCGGCGGGGCTCGCGGTCCACAAACACGGCGCCACGGTCCGCATCGCGGGGGCGGTCGTGGTCAAGCAGCACCCCGAGACGGCGAAGGGTCACGTATTTCTATCCCTCGAGGACGAGACTGGTATGTCGAACGTGATCATCCGGCCGGCGACCTACCGCCAACACAAGCGCGTGCTCGATGCGAACGCCGCCGTCGTGGTCACCGGGACGCTTCAGGCGGTCGACGGGGTCATTTCCGTCCTGGCCGCGCGACTCGACGGTCTCGCCCTCTTCGTCAAAATTGCCGCCCGCGAGTGGCAGTAATGGCTGGGAACCGGCGGCCGGTATCGGTCGGCGGTCAATGCGGTACCACCACCTTGTGACCCCCTCTAGTCCCACCGCAGACTGCCCGGAGTAACAGCAGAGAAGCAGGCAGGGACGGTTGCCTGCACCCGGTACGCGCCGCGACGCGGGAGTGGGGAACAAGGTGGACGACCTGAGCGCAGGTCGGGCAGAGGATCTGCTCGACTCGATCTTCCGTGTGGCCACGGAGCTGGTCCGAGGCGAACGCGCCTCGCTGATGCTCCGCATGGACGCGACGAACGACTTCGTGATCGCTCACGCGCTGGGCCTCGCCGAATCGGTCAAGCGCGAGGTTCGCGTGCGGCCCGGCGAGGGCGTCGCCGGACATGTGCTCGCGTCGAAACGCTCGCTCCTGGTGCGCGGCGGCGAGGCGCCCTTCTCGGTGAGCGGCGGCCAGTACCGCTCGGATTCGTTCATGTCGGTCCCGATCATGATCGACGACGACGCCCGCGGCGTGCTCAACGTGACCGATCGCTTCGACGGGCGCCCGTTCGAGGAAACGGACCTCGCGACGCTCGAGATCCTCGCCGGTCACATCGGGGCGTGCCTCGTCCAGCAGGAGCAGGGCGAGGCGCTACAGCGGCTCGCCGAGACCGATCCGCTCACGTGGCTCTTCAACCGCCGCCATTTCGACAAACGGCTCGAGGCCGAGACGAATCGCGCGCTGCGCGCCGAGCACCTACTCGCGCTGCTCATGATCGACGTCGATAAGTTCAAGCTCATCAATGACCGCTTCGGTCATCGCGTTGGCGATCAGGTGCTCAAGTCCGTCGCGTCCGCGGTGAAGCAGGCGGTCCGCCTGTACGACGTGCCGACGCGCTACGGCGGCGACGAGTTCGCCATCATCCTGCCCGAGGCCGACACGGAGGTCGCGACCCGCGTCGCGCGCCGCGTTCTCGAGAAGGCGGAGACCGTCGCGTTGCCGGGTGAGCTGCGCGACGCCGGCATCCCGCTGCTCCTCTCGATCGGCGTCGCGACGTTCCCGCGTCCCGCGGGCGACGCGAACGCGCTCGTCGAGGCCGCGGACAGCGCGATGTATCGCGCGAAGTCCGCTGGTGGTGGCATCCGCGTCTGGGAGCACGCCTTCGCGGATGGTCCGCGCGGCGCGATGCGACCGGCGCGCGCGGCGCTCCCGCCGGCGCCGTACCTCTCCGATCCCGCTCGGCTCGCGACGCGCGAGCTGCAGGACCTCATTCCGGTCGCGCTCGCGCAGGAGTTCAACGTCGCGGTCGTGGGTCACGAGGGCCAGGTCCTCACCGTCGCGTTCCCGTCGCCGAATCCGGCCGCGGTCGACACGATCTCGAAGGCGACGGGCTTAGCGGTCTACCCGGTCTTCAGCAACCCCGCGGATCTCGAAGCGACGCGACGGAGACTCGCGGCCGCTTAGCTCGTCCCCGTCAGCTTTGGCCGCGTGTCCTCGCGCTGCACGCCGCCGTCGGCGCCGCGGAAGAGATAACCGACACCCGGGACGGTCTGGATCACATCGCGCGGCTTGCCGTCCTGCGTGAGCTTGCGCCGCAAGCGGCTCACGTTGAGCTTCACGAGGTCGCCGCCGACGTCGGCGTCGTAGCCCCACACGCCTTCGAGGATCTCCTCCTGTGTGAGGACGCGACCGGGGTTCGCCATGAAGTGACGGAGCAGCTTGAATTCGGTCGGCGAGAGATGCACCGGCACATCCGCGGTCGTCACCTCGTGCGTCGCTTCATCGAGGACGAGATCGCCGGTGCGGTACACGACCGGCGCCGGACGTCCGCGCGTGCGTACCGAGCGCCGGAGGATCGCCTTCACGCGCGCGACGAGCTCCTTTGGCCGGAACGGCTTCGTGATGTAGTCGTCAGCGCCGAGCTGAAGTCCGCGGAGGATGTCGCTCTCGTCCTGACGCGCGGAGAGAAGCAGGACCGAGACGTGCTCGTCCACGTGTCGGATCCGCTCGAGCACGACAAAGCCGGTGAGCTTCGGCAGATTGATGTCGAGGACCACGAGGTCGGGATGCTCGCGGCCGACGGCCTCGACCGCGGACTCGCCGTCGTAGGCCCTCACGACGTCGTACCCCTCGCGGCGCAATGCGTAATCAAGCAACTCAACGAGATCGCGGTCGTCATCGACGACCAAGAGCTTCACTAGGCGCCTGCCTCCTCCGCGAGCTGTCGAGCCTTCGGGAGCGTGAAGTGTACCGAAGTACCACGTCCGACTTCACTCTCGACGCGAATGTCGCCGCCGTGCGCGAGGACGATCGCGCGGCAGATCGTGAGCCCGAGACCCAGGCCGCCGGCCTGGTCGCGCACCTCGCGCGACCGGAAGAAGCGCTGGAAGAGGCGCGGCTGCTCGTCGAGCGGGATGCCGGGGCCCTCGTCCGCGACGCTGACCTGCACGAACCCGTCGCGGCCCTCGGTCGCGACGGTCACGGTCGTCGCCTCGGGCGCGTAACGGCTGGCGTTCGCGATGAGGTTGGCGAGGACCTGCGCGGTCCGCCGCGGGTCGGCGAAGACGCGGTCGAAGGCCGGCCGCAGCCGCGTCTCGAGCTTCTGCTGCTTCGCGTCGAGCAGCGTCTGGGTGAACTCCATCGCCTCCTGCAGACAGCTGCGGACGCTCGCCGGCACCGCGCGGACCTGGAACGTGCCGGCTTCGATGCTCCCGGCGTCGAGCAGGTTCTCGACGAGGTACTCGAGCCGCAGGGCGCTGCGCCGAAGGGTCGACACCATCGTCACGAGCTGCGCGGGCGGCATCGAGAGCGCGTCATCGACCAGGAGGTCGAGCGTGGCGGAGAGCGCGGCGATGGGCGTGCGCAGCTCGTGCGCGACCTGCAGCAGGAAGTCCTCCTTGAGCCGCAGCAGTTCGGCCTGCGCCGTGACGTCGCGGACGGTGTGGAGGACGCCGCGCTCGCCGATCGCGGTGCTGACGATCTCGAGCACTCCCATGCGCTCCTCGCGCGGGAACCAGGTACGCCGCACACGGTGGCCCTCCGTGTCCTGCACCGTCGTCGCACCGCTGACGAGAAGCAGCTCCTCGAAGCGACGGCCGTTGAGCGATTCCTCGCCGAGCACGCGGAACGCCGCTGGGTTCGCGCTCGCGATGACGCCGTCCGGCCCGGCGAGGATGATCCCGTCCGTGAGCGCGACGAACGCGTCCTGTATCGCGAGCGCCTCGAACGCGCGGTCCTCGTTGCGCCGACCGAGAGAGCGCCGGCGTTCGGAGGCCTTTCCGCTCATTGCGTCGGGATACGCAGGCGCACGCGTGTGCCCTGCCCCGGGCTCGAGTCGAGCGAGAGCTGCGCCCCGATGAGACGCGCCGATTCGCGCATCTGCAGCAGGCCCAGGCTCCCGCGCTTCGCGTAGCTCTGCAGCACCGCCGCAACGTCGAAACCCTGACCGTCGTCCTCGACGACCGCGACGACCGCGTTGCCGTCGTCGTACAGGTCGATCGCGACGTTCGACGCGCGGCCGGTCTTGATCGCGTTGTTCGCGGCCTCACGGATCACGGTGAATGCGCCGGCCTCGATCTCCGGCGCCATGCGTCGCTCCGACTCCATGCGCCGCGTCGACACGTGTGAGCCGTTCATGCCGTCGACCCGCTTCGCGAGTGCGGCGATCGCGGCCGGGAGCCCGCCGTCCTCCAGCGCGAGCGGACGCAGCGCGAAGAGGATGTCGCGCAGACCCGCCTGCTGGTCGACGAGGCGCGTGCGCAGTGTGACGAGATCGGCGAGCGCGCCTTCGACGTCGGTGGCGGCGCGTCGCGTGACGAGCTCGATGCTGATCGCGGCGTTCGCAAGCGTCTGCGCCACGCCGTCGTGGAGCTCGCGCGCGAGGCGGTGGCGCTCCTCCTCAACGACCTTGACGACCCGAAGGCGCTCCGCGGCAAGCTCCTCCGACAGCTCGACGAACTCGAGCGCCA
>JALYLT010000053.1 GCA_030774095.1 Chloroflexota bacterium | reverse complement strand
GCGCGGACCACGTACTCCTCCTGATGCGGGTGATGCACGAACACGTGATCGCCCGGCGCGAGCTCCGTCACGCCCGCGCCCGTTTCAATGACGCGGCCCACGCTGGCGTACCCGAACTTGATGGGGAACGCGTAGCTGCCGGCGAGCGTCGGCAGGTCGAGCGCAAGGTCCGTGGGGACCTCGCCGCGGAACACGAGCATCTCGGTGCCATGCGACAGGCCCGAAGCGATGGCGTGGATGCGGACCTCGCCTGGGCCCGGCCGGCCGACAGCCTCGTCGCGGATCTCGACCTCGCGCGCGCGGGGGAACCAGATGCTCGCGGTCATCACGCGCTCTGCCGCGCCGCCTCCCACAGTGGTTCGCCGTAGAAGATCAGATCCTCACCGCACGCCACGAAACGTGCGCTCGAAAAGGTGAGCGCCTCGCGGAGGTAGTCGATGTGGAGGTCGCCGACGGCGGCGATGCCCTCGCCGATGACCTTCGGCGCGATGCACACCGTGAGGCGGTCGACGACACGGCCGCGCAGCGCGGAGGTGATGATCCCGCGACCACCCTCGATGAGGAGCGAGCCGATGCCGATCGCACGGAGCCGCCGCAGCAGGTCCGCGAGGTCGACGGCGCCGTTCTCGTCGGCGTGCGCACGCAGAATCTCACCGCCAGCCTGGTGTATCGCGTTTGCGCGCTCCTGCGATGCCGTGGGCGTTGTCGCGATGATCGTGCGCGCCGTCCGATCGGTGAGGACGTTTGCCGCGATCGGAAGGCGGAGCGTGCTATCCACGATCACGCGGATCGGCGAGCGGCCCGGGACGAGACGCACGGTGAGGCGCGGATCGTCGGCGAGCACCGTGCCGATGCCGACCATCACGGCGTCGTGCGTCGCCCGAAGCTCGTGCGCGAGCCGCAGCGACGACTGCCCGCTGACCCAGTGTGCGTCACCGTTGCGCGCCGCGATGCGTCCGTCGATCGTCTGGGCGTAGTGCACGGTCACGGCGGGACGAGTGTGGTGTCCATTCCTGCTGGGGGCCGACGACACGAACGGCGCACCGTCGAGGAGGTGGCCCATCCGGCTGGCCTTGGTGCGTAGGTAGGTCAGGTTGACGGCGTTGGGGAGCGCCTCGATCGGCACCCGCTCGACGACCTCGATCCCGTGCGCTTCGAGGGCCTCGAGCTTCGCGGGATTGTTCGTCATCAACCGCGCACGCCGAACGCCGAGCTTCTTGAGTACCTCCGCGGCCGCGGCGTAGTCGCGTCCATCGATCGGCAGACCGAGCGCGACGTTCGCATCGACGGTGTCGAGGCCGCCGTCCTGGAGCGCGTACGCGCGGATCTTGTCGAACAGCCCGATGCCGCGACCTTCGTGTCGCAGGTAGAGCAGCACCCCACGCTCGGCCAGACCGACCTGATCGAGCCCGACCTCGAGCTGTTCGCCGCAGTCGCAGCGAAGCGATCCGAGCGCCTCGCCCGTGAGGCACTCGGAGTGGAGGCGGACGAGCACGGGCTCATCACCGGCGATCGCGCCGTGCACGAGGGCAATGACCTCGGTCGTATCGCCGAGACGGAAGACGTGGATCTGGAGATCGCCGTGCCGCGTCGGGAGCGACGCGACGGCTTCCGTCTCACGCGGACGACGCACGATCACGTCCTGCGACGAAGCAAGCGGCGCGCCACTGGTCGCTTGTGCCGCCCATATGCCGCGCGCATCGGTGTGTAACGGCGAGCTAACGAGCCCTCCTCACGCGAGGCCGCGCACGACGATGAGCAGCTCTTCGAGCTCGAACGGCTTTGCGAGATAGGCCTTGACACCAAGCGCACGCGCGCGCTCCGCGAGATCGCCGGCAGCACTGAGCAGTAGAACCGGGACGTCGCCCATACCCCGCGCGCGCACCGAGTCGAGGATCTGCTCCGCGCCACCGCGACTGAGCCGCAGGTCGAGCACGATAAGATCCGGACGCGGCTCCAAGTGATCGTCGAGACTGGCTCCGTCGCTGACAGCGACCGGCGCGTAGCCCTCGTTCTCGAGGATCTCGGACAGCAGCGACGCGATGTCGCTGTCGTCTTCGACCACGAGCACGCGCCGAGGCCGATGCTCCCCGTCCCTCACACTCACACCCTACGCCGCATACTGCAGCGCGTGCCGACGCGGAAGCGCAAGCCCGGTTTTGACACCCTCGCCATCCACGCCGGCCAAGAGCCTGAGGGGCTGACCGGCGCCGTCACCGTGCCGATCTTCCAGACCTCGACCTTTGCGCAGGTTGCGGTCGGGAAGAACAAGGGTTACGAGTACGCGCGGACCGGGAACCCGACTCGCACGGCGCTCGAGACGTGTCTGGCCGCGCTCGAGGACGGGCGCTGGGCGCTTGCGTTCGGCTCGGGCATGGCGGCGACCGATGCCATCGCGCACCTCCTGAAGACCGGCGACCACGTCGTCATGGGCGACGACGTGTACGGCGGGACCTACCGGCTCTTCGTGCGCGTCTTCGAGCAGCTCGGCATCGCAACGACGGCGGTCGACATGCGACAGCTGGGCGGCGTGCGTAAGGCCCTCCGCAAGAACACCCGTTTGGTCTGGATCGAGTCGCCGACCAACCCGATGCTCAAGGTGCTCGACATCCGTGCTCTCTCCGAGATCGCGCACAAGGGAAAGGCGCTCGCCGCCGTCGACAACACCTTCGCGAGCCCGTACCTTCAGAACCCGCTCGCGCACGGTGCGGACCTTGTGCTTCATTCGACGACCAAGTACATCGGCGGGCACTCCGATGTCGTCGGTGGCGCGATCATCGGCAACGATCCGGAGCTGCGGGCGCGTCTCGCGTTCCTGCAGAACGCGGTCGGCGGCGTGCCCGGACCACTCGACGCCTGGCTTGTCCTCCGCGGCGCGAAGACGCTCGCCGTGCGGATGGAGCGCCATTCCGCGAACGGTCAGGCGGTCGCGGAGTGGCTGAGCGAGCACCCCAAGGTCTCGAGCGTGAACTACCCGGGGCTGCGGGCGCATCCGCAGCACGACATCGCGAGGCGGCAGATGCGCGCGTTCGGCGGGATGCTGTCGTTCGAGCTGAAGAGCGGTGAAGCGGCCGCGAAGCGGATGGCGGCGCGGACGAAGATCTTCGCGCTCGCGGAATCGCTGGGTGGCGTCGAGTCGCTCATCGAGGTGCCGCTCGCGATGACGCACGGATCCGTCCGCGGGACGAAGCTCGCGCCGCCCGCCGGGCTCGTCCGCCTCTCGGTCGGCATCGAGACCGTGCACGACCTCATCGCGGATCTCGCGGAGGCGATCGGGTAGCGCTCTAGTCGATGACGGTCACCTCGCCGACCATCCCGTCGCCCTCGTGCTGCATGCAGACATACGCGTAGCGGCCCGCCTTGGTGAAGGTGAACGAGAAGGTCTGTCCGAAGGACATCGTGCGGTCGACGAACGATCCGTCGCGTGCGGCGAGGTCGTGCGTGGACTGACCGACGACCCTCCACGTGACCGTCGCGCCGGCCTTCACCGTGAGCTGCGCCGGGTCGAAGAAGTTGTCGCCCATCTCGATCAGCGCCGCGGCCGCGGTGGGCGTGGGTGATGGGGTCGGCGTCGGCGCGGAAGTGGCGGTCGCCGCGGCCGGAGCGCTCGTTGCCGCCGCTGTTGGCGCGGTCGGAGCCGGAGTGCTGCCGCATGACATCGCTAAGACGAGTGATCCTGCTAGCGCGGCGCGCGCGAAGCTCATGACTCTTTTACGTGCCGGCACCCACCCAGGATGAACCCGCCAGCCATGCCTCGGTGGCGTGGTCGGGGATGGGCTCGGAGATGAAGTAGCCCTGAGCGAGATCGCATCCCATGCCCCGCAGGACCTCGAGCGTCGCGGCGTCCTCGACACCCTCGGCGATCACGCGGAGCTCGAGCGCGTGCGCGAGCTCGATGGTGGCACGCACGATCGCGACGCTCGACGCTTCCGAGGTCAAGCGATGGACGAAGGAACGGTCGATCTTGCACGCCTGGATCGGCAGCCGGTGCAGGTACGCGAGGGACGACGAGCCGGTCCCGAAGTCATCGATCGCCAGCTGCACGCCGATGCCGCGCAGGCGCTCGAGGCAGGTGAGGATCCGCTCGGGCTCGCTCATCACACCGCTCTCGGTGACCTCGAGGTGCAGCACCGCCGGCGGGAGGCCGGCCTCCTCCACCGCGGCGCGGACGCGATCGGGGAACGTGGTGTCCGAGAGGTCGGAGACTGCCATGTTCACGGCGATCGCGATCCCCTGCGTCTGCCAGTCGCGGGCCTTGTTCAGCGCGGTCTTGAGCGCCCACGTCGAGAGCTGCGGCATGACGCCGGAACGCTCCGCGAGCGGGATGAACTCGGTCGGCGAGATCAGGCCGAGCCGCGGATGATCCCAGCGCGCGAGCGCCTCCATCATGCACACGCGCTTCGTGGCGAGATCGATCACCGGCTGGTAATGAAGGTGCAGATCGCCGCGCTCGAGGGCCTCACGCAGGTCCGAAGCGAGCCCAAGCCGCGCCGCGCCCTCGAGATCGCTGCCCTCCTCGTAGAGCGCGATGCCCGTGCCGTGTCGCTTCGCCGCGTACATCGCGATGTCCGCGCGCCGGAGCAGCGTCAGCGGGTCATCGCCGTGCGCCGGGAAGAGCGAGATGCCGACGCTGCACCCGACCGGCATCCGTACGCCCTCGATCGTGAGGGGAGCATCGAGCGACGCGCGCAGCGTCTTCGCCGCGGCGAACGCGCCCTCGATGTCGGTGTCCGGCAACAGGACCGCGAACTCGTCGCCACCGAGCCGCGCCACGGTGTCGGACTCGCGCAGGCCGTCCCGCAGTCGTATCGACACGTCCTGCAGGAGGATGTCGCCGACGTGATGGCCGTACGCGTCGTTGATGTCCTTGAACCCGTCGAGATCCATTAGGAGCAGAGCGACGGCCGACTTCGAGCGTTTCGCGATGGCGAAGGACTGCTCGGCGCGGTCATAGAGGAGAAGGCGATTCGGTAGGCCGGTGAGCGCGTCGTGCAGGGCGAGACGCCGCAGCTGCTGCTCGACCTGACGGCGCTCGCTGATGTCGCGAAGGAACGCGCTGAACGCCGGCCCGTCGGCCGTGCCGATCGGCGCGACCGTCAGCTCGACGGGGAACGTGATGCCGTTCTTCCTCAGCGCCTGGAGCTCGACGCGACGGCGCAGCATCGGGCCCTCGCCGGTCTTCAGGTATTTGGCGAGTCCCTTGCTGTGCGCGTCGCGGAACTCCGGGGGAACGAGCGTGTCGGCCAGGACCTTGCCGACGATCTCGTCGTGGCGCCATCCGAACATCGCCTCGGCCTGCGCGTTCCATCGTGTGATGCGCCCGTCCGCGTCCATCACGACGTGAGCGTCCAGGGCCGCGTCGAGCATGTCGCGCAGCTGGCGGTCTGACGCGTCCGCGCGCTCCGTCGCCCGCTGCGAGGCGATGCGCATCAGCGCGGCCTCGAACACCGGAGCGACCTGGTCCGCGAACAGCGCCAGCAGCTGGATGTCAGTCTCTTTATAGCTTCGTGCTGAGCGCGAGTAGATGGCGAGCGCTCCGACCGGTGTGTCGTGGAGCACCAGTGGGACCGCCACGCCGCTGCCCACGGCAATAGACGACGACACCCGATGTTCCCAGCGCGCGTAGTCCTCGATGATCACGGGCGCGGCCGTCGAGAACGCGAGGCCGACCGCGCCTTCGCCGCTCGAGAGGTCCCCCGCGCGTCCGGTGCGGTCGGGCCGGGTGTCGGCGAGTAGCTCGAGGCTCGCGCGCTCCGCGTTCCACCACCGCACCACAGCCTCGTCGCAGTCGAGCAGGCTACAGACCTGCGTCGCGGCGACGAGCGCGACTTCCGTCGGCGTGTGCGCATGCATTGCCGCGAGCGTGACCTCGCGCAGCGCCCCTAATAGGCGGCGCGGGCTGACTGCGCCGCCTCTTAGCGGCACATCCTGGTCGCGCTGGCTGCTGCGATCCGCGGTCTGGCTCATCCGTCTCCACCCACTGGTTTCCGAGGGCGGAAATGGTGCGGCAGGGGGCTGCTAAAGGGTAGACCTACTGAACAGAGCGAGACCAAAGCGCGACCCCTGCGCGGCTAGATCGCCCGCATCCGGTTGTTCTTCGCGTCGTGAGTGACCTCGGCGAGGCCCAGCGCCTCGAGGAGGGGTGGCATGTACATGCCGAAGCGGCCGCGCAGGCCCTTCTTCAGCCCGTACCAACCCTTTACCGGATTCTTCGGCGATCGTCCCCACGCCTCGACGGTCCCGTCGGCCGCGGGCTTCTGCTCATCAGCGCTGCCGAGCGGCATCCAGTCGCCGTGCTTCTTCAGCATCGCGTGCAGATCCTCGATCGCGCGCAGGTGATAACGGAGCTCCGTCGTGCCCACGACGCACACGATCGCCGGCGGATCGGCGTCCTCGGCGCGGTACATCTGGTAGTCGGACGTGCCGGGTGGTGTCTTGAGCTTCCACGGCTTCGCTTTGGTGCCGTCGCCGCTCGTCTTCTCCGCGGGCTTTGCCTTCGCTGTCGCCATGCCCTTTTTCTCCGCAGTGATCGACGTTCGCGCGAAGATACGCTAACCCCGTGAACGTTGTGATCGCGTTCGGCGCGGGCATCCTCTCGTTCCTCTCGCCCTGCGTCCTCCCGCTCGTGCCCGCATTCCTGGTGAACATGGCCGGGGAGGCCGCGCTCGCTGGGACGCAGCGCACACGCACGGTCGCGCACGCGCTCGCGTTCGTGCTCGGCTTCAGCGCCGTGTTCACGCTGCTCTGGGTCGCGATCGCGCTGGTCGGAGCGCTCGCGGGCGAGCTCGTCTACTGGCTACAGCGCCTTGGTGGGATCCTGCTCATCGTGCTCGGGATGCACATGGTCGGCCTCATCACGATCCCGTTCCTCATGCGCGAGCTCGATCTCCGGCTCGAGGGCAACACGACCGGTCTGCCGCGCTCGTTCCTCATCGGCCTCGCGTTCGGCGTCGGCTTCACGCCGTGCGTCGGTCCATATCTCGCGCTCATCCTCGACCTGCTGCTCAACGTGGACCTCGCATCCGGCGCCGTGCTGCTTCTCGCGTACGCGCTTGGTCTCGGGGTGCCGTTCCTCGTGATCGCTGCGGGTATCGGCGGCACGCGTCGGCTGACACGCGCGCTCGCCCGCGGGATCCGTGTACTGAATCTCGCGGGCGGAACGCTCGTGATCGTGATGGGTCTCGTGCTGGTCTCCGGTCAGTTCGCGCGGCTGCCGCAGCTTTTCAACTTCCTCTGATCAGCCGCGCCGAGACGGCCGAGAGCCATACCCACGCAAGACCTATAGCGACCCAGAGCCCCAGCGTGAAGGCCACGAGGCCCGAACCGGAGGCCGTTCCAAGGAACGCCACCAGGAAGAACGCCCCGGTGAAGGCGGAGTAGCGCGCCCAACGGTGCTCGCCGGCTTTGGCGAAGCGGCGCCCGAGAACGAAGCACGCTCCGATGATCGCGAAGAAACCGATCCCAGCCACGGCGAAGTGCATCAGGCCGTGCGTGCTCATCGTGGTTGGGGCTCCGGCAGGCGTACCCGGCGGGAAACCAAAGCCAGGGTCGGCGCTGAAGATCGCGGCGCCGACAAGTCCGGCACCGTAGATGCCGATGAGCCGAGGCGCCCATGTCGCGCCTCGGCCAGCGTTCAGAGATCGGCCGATACCGATCGCGCCCCCGATGACGAGTAGTCCGCATGCGGCGAAGTTGGCGGTCTGGATCCATCCGAGGTCACCCAGGGCCATCTGGCTGAGGACGTTGTATCGGACGTCGAAGCCGGGCCGGATGAGGACCTGGATCGCGCCGACGATGATGTAGAGCGGACCGGCGATGACCCCGCACCTCAGGAGGGCTGAGGCCAGCGTGTCTGTGGAAGCGCGATTTGCGGTCGCCGCGCGCTCGGTTGCTGATACCAGTTGCATCTCTGTCACCTCTATCGATTTTGGGTTCCTACCAGTACGTCGAACTAGCGGGTGCCTAAATCGACATCCGGGGCCAGGCCCCTAGTGCTGGGGATCAGCCGGGGCCGGAGCGGTGCGTTCAGAGATGCGCCAGATGAACAGGAACGGCAGGACGGTGATGGCAAGCACCGCCGTCGAGACCCCGATCGCCGCCGGCGCGCCGAAGCGATCGGCGGACGCAAGGAGCAATGGCATCGCTACGGCGAGGCCGAGCTCGAAGAGCAGTGCGCTCAGCGACAGGATCGTCGCGCGCTGCGCGCTGGGGATCAGGTCGTTGATGCGCGCCGTCAGCAGGGGCGCACAGAGAGCGGGCACGAGCGCGACCGCGAGCATCAGAGCGACCGTCGGGATGGACGGGAAGAGAGCGAGCGCGGCGCTCGCCATGAGCAGCACAACGACTCCCACCGTCACGACGTCCGTGAGCGCGAAGCGCCCCTGCGTTCTGTGCGCGAGCCACGACGCGACGACGTTGGTGAGCTGAACGCCGACGACGACGATGCCGAGCGAGGCGATCGGCAGGCCCACGACAAGGGCGTACGGCTGCAGCAGCGCGTAGTACACGACCAGGGGGACGACTAGGATCATCGCACTGAGGAGCAGCAGGGCGCGAACGATCGGCCGGCGCGCAGCGATCCCGATCGCCACGCGAAGGTTCTTCCAGTAGCCGAGACGGACCTCGCCCTCTTCGTCGGTGTGCGGTGGCTCCTTCATCGTCAGCGCGAGGCCGCTCGCCGCGAGAGCACCGATGCCGCACAGTGTGAAACAGAGCGTGATGTCGATCGTCGCGAGCGCCGCGCCCGCGAGCGACGCGATGCCCTGCGAGCCTTGCTGGATCGCGGTGTACCGGCCGGTCTGCTTGGCGGCCTCCGCGGCGCGGCCGTCGGCACGAAGACTGTCGTACAGCAGGGCCGAGTCGGCGCCACTCACGAATGCCGACGACGAGTTCCACAGTGCGTAGCCCAGAAGGAACAGCGGCGACAGGGCGTCGGCGAGAATGAAGAACATCGCCAGCGCGTACGCGAAGGCGCCCATCGCCATCGACGCCTTGCGACCCCACCGGTCCGCGATCGCTCCGGTCGGCACCTCGAGCCCCGCGGCGATGACCCAGGCGGCCGCCTCGAGCAGGCCGATCTCGGTGAGGCTCAGGCCCTTTCGCTGCAGGAACACGACCCAGATCGGTACCCAGAGGATGAACATGAGCAGCGCCTGGACGGTGAAGAGGCGCCAGATGTTCCCGCGGTATCTGCGCTCGGTCACTGGACCAGGACCCTCCTAACGCAGACATCGTGCCTCCTGCGATTGTTGAGCGCTCCACGAGCGATTCAGGTCGTCTTCGGTTCCGACGAAGAAACCGGAGAACGGATGCGCCCGATTGATCGCGGCGCCGCGGAAGCCAGCCCAAACTAGCCCGTCGCCGCCCCAGTTCGTCGCCTGCAGCGCGGGGTAAAGAGCAGGAGGAAACGCCACTCAGGCTCCGCGTACTGCACCACTGTGCGATGAAAACGACCATCGACAGTCCGGCGATGATCGCGGCCCAACCGGCGACGTGGCTCTTCATCGGGAACGCACCAGGTCGCGGGCGGCCTCTGTCCACTGCGGAAACTCGAACGTGAAACCGCTCTCGAGAAGGCGAGTGGGGACGACGCGGCGGCTCTTGAGGATGAGCTCACTCTCAGTGCGGTGGATGAACGCCGCGATCTCCATCATCCACGCCGTCCCGCTGATGCCGAACCGCACGCCCTCGGCCTCGCGCAGGATGCGCATGAACTCGGCATGCGGCAGCGGTCCAGGACTGGCGATATTCACGACGCCGGTGATGTTTTCGTGCTCGATCAGCCAGTTGATGACGCCGACGAAGTCGCGATGGTGGACCCATGAGACGAACTGGCGACCATCTCCCACGCGCCCGCCGAGGCCAAGTCGCACCAGGCTGTGCAGAGTGTCGAAGATCCCGCCGGGGTCGGGACTCATCGTCATCGCGGATCGCATCGCGACCTTCCGCGTGCCCGGAACGACAGCTTCGTCGAACGCGGCTTCCCAGGCTCGCGCGACATCGATGCTGAACGTCCACGTGTCCGGGGCGTTCCCTTCGTAGCCGCCGATGGCGCCGCAGCGCTCGTCGTTCGGCGCGTCGTAACGATGTGAATAGATCGTGGCCGTGCTTGCCTGAAGCCAGACCCGCGGCGGGCGCTTGCTGCGTGCGATCGCGGCGCCGACTGCACGGGTGGAGCGGACGCGCGATCCGAGGATCTCCGCGCGATTCTTCGCGTTGTAGCGGCAGTTAACGCTGCGACCGGCGAGGTTGATGACGACGTCGGCGCCGTCGATTTCCCTCGCCCACTCGCCGACGGTGATGCCGTCCCACGCGACAACGCGCCACGCCGCGGGGCGCGGTGACCTGCTCAGAACGACGACGTCGTGGCCCGCGCCGTGGAACGCCCGCGCGAGGACCGTCCCGACCTGACCGGACCCGCCGGGAATGACGACCTTCATGCCAGACCTCCCCTTGTCGAGCGCGAGGCATCGTGCTACATATTGGTAAACATGTTCACTAAAAATGTCAATGAACCAGAAGTACCCCGTCGGAGGGGCCGCCCGCGGGGCCGGACAGCGGAGGGGCTCGAGATGCGAAAGCTCCTGTTCGACACGGCGGTCGAGCTGATGGGTGAGCGGGGTTATAGCGGGACGACGCTCCGGGACGTCGCCGCGAAGGCGGGTGTCAGCCCGAGCCTTCTCTACCGCTATTTCCCCAGCAAGCAATCCGTGGTGCTTGCCCTGTACGACGATCTCTCCGGCGAGTACGTCGCGGTGGCGGGTCGGATGCCGAAGGGAAGATGGCGCGACCGTTTCCTCTACGCGCTGCGCGCGAGCCTCGCCGTCCTTCGGCCGCAGCGACGAACGCTCTCAGCTCTCGTCTCGGTGTTG
>JALYLT010000052.1 GCA_030774095.1 Chloroflexota bacterium | reverse complement strand
GTCGTGCACCTGATGGACCTGCTTGATCGCGCGTATCGCGAGAGCGGCGATACTGGCGCGGGATGAGAGGCGAAGAGCTACTCGCGGGCGCGATCTTCATCGGGATCTATGTCCTCATCGTGACGGAGAAGATCCACCGCACGCTCGCCGCACTGCTCGGCGCGTCGCTCGTGATCCTGTTGAAGCTCGTCGATCAGCGCGAGGCATTTGCGTCGGTCGACTTCAATGTGATCTTCCTGCTCGCGGGGATGATGATCATCGCGAACGTGATGGCGAAGACCGGCATCTTCCAATGGATCGCCGTCGAGGCTGTACGCCGAGCGGAGGGCAAGCCCTACCGGCTGCTGTTGCTGACGAGCGTGATCACGGCGGTCCTGAGCGCGTTCCTCGACAACGTCACGACCGTCGTCCTCCTCACTCCGATCACCTTCTTCGTCGCGCAGCGCCTCGGGACGTCGCCGGTCCCCTTCCTCATCTCGCAGGTGATCGCATCGAACATCGGTGGCACAGCGACGCTGATCGGCGATCCACCGAACATCATCATCGGTAGCCAGATGGGCAAGGACTTCAACGACTTCCTCGTGAACCTCGCGCCGGCCGCAATTGCGGCCCTCGTCGTCTACCTGCTGCTGGCCCGCTGGTTGTTCCGGGACGAGCTGCGTGCCGCGACCTCGGCGCTCGAGCCGGAGGACATCGAGCGTCTTGTTGCGGAGGAGCGCAAGATCGTCAATGTGCCGCTCATGCGGATCTCGCTCGCCGTCATGGCCTTCACGATCCTCGGGTTCCTCTTGAGCCGGGCGCTCGGGCTTGAGGGCGCGACCATCGCCATGACCGGCGCGGTGATCCTCATGATCGTCGCGCGAGAGGATGTGCACGAGATCTTCAATACGGTCGAGTGGCCGACGCTCTTCTTCTTCATCGGTCTGTTCATCCTCGTAGGGGCCGTCGTCAAGGCGGGCATCATCTCGGACCTGGCAGCGAGTGTCCTTGCCTGGACCGGCGGCCGTACCGATCTGGCTGCGCTTGCGGTCCTGTGGATGAGCGGATTCATCTCTGCGATCGTCGACAACATCCCTTACACCGTCACGATGGTCCCCCTCATCCAGCAGCTCGGGCAGTCCGTCGACCGCGAGCCGCTTATCTGGGCGCTCGCCCTCGGCGCGAATCTCGGAGGCAATGCCACGATCATCGGCGCCTCCGCGAACGTCGTGGTCGCGAGCATGAGCGAGGCACGCGGCTATCCGATCACCTTTGTGCAGTACCTTCGGTACGGCGTTCCGGCGACACTGGCGACGATGGTCGTGGCCACGATCGACATCTGGATCCGCTACCTGGTGCTCTCATGACCGCGTCGAAGACCGAATTCCGGCGCAAGCTCGACCGCGCGCTCGGCTCGGACAAGCTGCGGGTCGCACTGCACCGCGCGCTCCCGGCGCTCGGCCTCCGCCGTGCCGAACGAATGCGCGAGGTCGACTGGCCGCGCCTCCGCGCGGACCTCACGAAGCGCAAGAAGCGCGCGATCGACGATCTACCAGCGCTGATCGACCAGTTCACGCGCGAGGCCGAGGCGGTCGGCGCCAAGGTGTACCGCGCCGTGGACGCCGAGGAGGCGCGGCGGGTCGTCACCGCGATCTGCCGCGCGAAGAAGGCGAAGCTCGTCGTGAAGTCGAAGTCGATGGCGACCGAAGAGATCCAGCTCAACGAGCACCTCGCGGCGAACGGCATCACCGCGGTCGAGACGGACCTCGGCGAGTGGATCATTCAGCTTGCGGGCGAGCGTCCCTCGCACCTCATCGCCCCCGCGATCCACAAGACGCGCGAGGAGATCGCGGCGCTCTTCGCCAAGGTCGTCGGGCATCCGGTCAGCGACGACACGGCGTCCCTCGTCGCGGTCGCGCGCGAAGAGCTGCGAGGCTCGTTCCTGAAGGCGGACATCGGCATCACCGGTGGCAATATCCTCATCGCTGATACGGGCACGCTCGTGCTCGTCACGAACGAGGGCAACGCCGACCTGGCGACGAGCCTTCCGGCGGTGCACATCGCGGTCGTGGGCGTGGAGAAGGTCGTCCCCTCGCTCGACGACGCGGCGGCTGTGCTGAAGCTGCTGGCGCGCAGCGCGACGGGTCAGAAGATCAGCACCTACACGCAGTTCATCACCGGGCCGTCGCGCTCCGCGGATATCGAGCTCAAGACCCAGATCGGAGTGCACGGCCCGAAGGAGCTGCACTTCGTGCTCATCGACAACGGCCGTACCGCGATGCGCGAGGATCCGGCCTTCCGCGAGGCGCTGCGCTGCATCAAGTGCGGCGCGTGCAGCAACGTGTGCCCGACGTACCAGGTGGTCGGAGGTCATGTCTTCGGCCACATCTACACCGGGCCGATCGGCCTCGTCGTTTCGCCGTTCCATCACGGCCTCGACAGCGTCGCGTACGAGCAGCAGATGTGCGTCGGCTGCAATGCCTGCGACACGGTCTGCCCGGTGGGCATCCCGATCGCCTCGCTCATCACCGACGTGCGCGCGCTCGCGGTCCAGCGCACGGGTATTTCGTGGACCAAACGGATCGCGCTCTCGCAGTGGACGTCGCCGCAGCGCATCGACCGCATGACCGGATGGCTCTCGGCCCTACAGGGTCCCCTGCGTCACGGCAGCCTCGTGCGTCTGCCGTTCGGGGATCTCGGGAAGGAGAAGAGCCTCCCCGCCGTCGCGGAGCAGCCACTCCACTATCGTGCCCGCGAGATAACGCAGACGAATCCGACCGACCCGGTCGTCCACGTCGGCCTCTTTCCATCCTGCATCGTCGACCATTTCCTGCCCGGCGCCGGATACGCGGCGGCGCGAACGCTGCAGGCGCTCGGTGCCGACGTGCACGTGGTCGAAGGCCGCAGATGCTGTGGCCTGCCCCACATGAACAGCGGCGACCGGCAGAACGCGCGGACCATGGCGAAGGAGATGATCGGGGCACTCGAGCGCGTCAACGCCGACTGGCTCGTCGCGCCCTCGTCGTCGTGCGCGATCACGATGGCCCAGGACTACGAGCGGATCCTCGCCGACGAGCCGGAGTGGGCGGAGCGCGCGCGTCGGCTCGGCGAGCGCATCGTGTCCTTCACGCGCTTTGCGCACGACCTCGCGATCAAGCGCGGCACGACCGGCCGGCACCTCGCCCTCCGAGCGACCTACCACGACTCCTGCCAGTCGGCGAACGTGCTCGGTCTCCACGACGAGCCGCGCGAGCTCCTGCGTCGAGTCGCGGGGATCGAGGTGATCGAGATGGCCGATTCGGCGGTGTGCTGCGGCTTCGGTGGAACGTTCTCGTTCGAGCATCCCGATGTCGCGAACTTCGTGCTCGAGACCAAGCTCGCGAACATCGCCGCGACCGGCGCCGACCTCGTGATCACCGACAACCCCGGGTGCCTGACGCACCTGCGCGGCGGCCTCGACGCACGCGATCAGCGCGTGAAGGTGCGGCACATCGCGGATGTCCTATGGGAGTCGCTCGCCGCGTCGGAGTAGCTGCTAGCCGCGGCCTCCGCCGCAGGAGCAACCGCCGCCCAGCGTCGGGTTCTTCACGAGGAAGCCCGTGCCCTCCGGGCCGTCGACGAAGTCGATGATCGCACCGTCTGCGAAGGGCTGGCTCACCGGATCGACGGCCAGCGGGATACCCGCGACATCGCTCACGGTGTCCGCGTCATCGGCGTTCGCGTCGAACGCGAGTCCGAACTGCGTCGAGCAGCAGCTCTTGCCGGCGACATACATCCGAAGGAAGGCACGCGAAGGGTCCGTGCCGCGGATCTCGCGGAGCTTCTCGGCGGCTACGGGCGTCATCTCGATCATCTCTCACCTCTCCCGGATATCGGTCGCCGATACCATGGTAGCCGACGCTCAGCCCGCGGCGATCCGCTTGGGCTCCGACACATTCTCGAACCGATCGCTCTGCTCGTTCCAGCGGTGTAGCAACGTGGCCTTCGGCTTGCCGCCGCGCACCGATTCGATCTCGTGGACGGTCGCGATGACCCGCCGGTCCGGATGCTCGACGCTGGCGCCGAGCGAGCGGATGTACACGACGAGCTCGAGCTTCTGCGCGTCCTTATCCGGCACGCCGTTGTCGCCGGTGATCTGCCCCATGGCCTCCTCCATGCTCGGCGCGTGGAGCGCGGTCGCCAGCGAGACGCCGTCCCCGACGCCCTCGAAGACCTTGCGGACCGGGGCTCCCCAGATATATCCGTGCTGCATCATCCGCGCGATCTCCGGCACGACGATGTAGCCGCCTTTGCTCACGGCGAGGAGGCGCGGCACGGCGGTCCCGTCGTCCTCGACGGTCTGGACCGGTATGCCCTTCGGTGCGTGCGCCAACATCGCGCGCATCACCGTCGTTTTGCCGGCGAAGCGCGGTATCGCGACGACGAGGTACGAGTGACGGCCCTTTGCCGTCGCGCGGAGCGTCGCCGCAATGTCCTTTGACATCGTGCGATTCGCGACGAGGTCGTCGAGGGTCGGGGCCTTTTCTGGTTCGGTCATGGCGTCACGAACATCTGCGTAAACATACGCCCGTACGGCCCGGCCGAGATGACGCCGATCGCGATGTGCGTGAACTCGGGACGCAGGATGTTCTCGCGATGCCCCTGGCTCTGCATAAGACCGCGGTGCGCGACGGAGACCGACTGCGCATAGGCCAGGTTCTCACCCGCGCGCGCGTAGGTGATCCCCGCCGCCTTCAAACGATCGAAGGGCGAGCCGCTCACGGGTGACTGATGCGCGAAGTATTTCAGCCTGAACATCTCCTCCGAATGCTGACGCGCCACAGGCAGGAGGCGATCGTCCCATTGCAGCCTCGCGAGGCCCACCGCCGCCCGCTCGTCGTTCACCAGGTCGACCATCTGGCGCTCTGCGACCGGATCGGCCGAGAGCTGGAGGTTGCTCGGAAGGTCGAGCTCCTCCCTCTGGTCCTCGCCGAGCTTGGTGACAAAGAGCGGGACGGTCTCGCCGACGTGGCCGGAGAGCATCGCGAGCGTCGGCTGTAGCGCGCTGATCTGATCGATGAGCGCGCGCGCGATGCGCGAGCTTTCGACCGCGGCCTTGACGTCGCTGCCCACCGGCGAGACGACGACCGCCGCGAGCACGATCGCGATGACGAACAGCGCTCGAGCCGCCGCCGGAACCACGCCCGTGATGCGGTCAGCCTTTTCGAGCGAGCGTACGCGGTGGACCGCCCGCACGATCGGCGTGAGCGCAAAGAAACCGGCGATCGAGAACAGCCCTTCGACGAGCACCAGCACGACGATGAAGCCGACCGGCTGCGCGGTCGCGGGGAGCACGCCGAAGTTCTCGACGAGACGCGCCGCCTGCGCCTGGAAGATGACGGCAGCAGCGAACGAGACGATCCACGTCGCGAGGCCGTACGTCGTCGCGATGAATCCAGATCGGTAACCGGCCCACACCGCGGCGGCGATGAGCAGGACGATCGCGGCGTCGATCAACGAGAACGGAAGATTCACAGCGGTCGAATCGTAAAGGCTGAGAACGGCCACAATGATCGCACGATGTGGACGTCATCTGACGTAGCGCTGTGGGTGCTAAGCGCGGCGATCGGCGTGCTCGGGATCTTGGTCTTGTTCACGGTCGGCGCGCCGGGTGTGGTCTTGATCTTCGTGCCACTGCTGATCGTCTGGATCCGGTCAGGGACGCATCACTCGCTGAAAGCGGGCGGCGCGCTCGCCGGCTTCGGTGCGGCGTTCCTTGCGATCCTCGCCGCCGCCAACGCTCGATGCGCTGAATTCTCAGCACAGGACCGCCAGTCCTGCACGGCACCGGATGTGACCGTCTTCAGTGTCACGGCCGCGGTCCTGCTCGTTCTCGGACTGGCCCTCACCCTGCGCGCGTGGCGGCTCCGTGCGGCCTAGGCGATGCCGCGAACCTCGCCGGTCGCGAGCAGCTCACGAAGGTAGCGTCCGGTGAACGATCGTCGCGATCGCGCGACGGCCTCTGGCGTTCCTTCGGCGATCACCTCACCGCCTGCCTTCCCACCCTCAGGGCCGAGATCGATGATCCAGTCGGCCGTCTTCACCACATCGAGGTTGTGCTCGATCACGACGACCGTGTTCCCGGCATCGACAAGGCGGTGCAGCACCTCGAGCAGGCGCTCGACGTCGGCGAAATGCAGACCGGTCGTCGGCTCGTCGAGGATGTACAGGGTCCGGCCGGTCGCGCGCCGCGAGAGCTCGGTCGACAGCTTGATGCGCTGAGCCTCGCCGCCGGAGAGCGTCGTCGCCGGCTGACCGAGATGGATATAGCCGAGGCCGACATCGTTGAGGGTGCGCAGCTTCGCCTCGCACGCCGGAATGTTGGCGAAGAACGCGAGGCCCTCCTCCACGGTCATCTCGAGAACGTCGGAGATGCTCTTGCCCTTGTATCGGATCTCGAGCGCCTCGCGGTTGTAGCGCTTCCCGCCGCAGACCTCACACGGCACGTACACGTCGGGCAGGAACTGCATCTCGATCTTGATGATCCCGTCGCCGGCGCACGCCTCACACCGTCCGCCCTTCACGTTGAAGGAGAACCGTCCCGGGGTGTAGCCGCGAAGCCGCGCCTCGGGAATCGCGGCGAAGAGGTCGCGGATCGGCGTGAAAAGACCGGTGTACGTCGCGGGGTTGGAACGCGGCGTGCGGCCGATCGGCGACTGGTCGATGTCGATGACCTTGTCGATGTTGTGGATGCCCTCGATCTTGTCGTGTGCGCCGGGGCGTTCCTTCGCCTTCGAGAGCACTTGCGCCAGACGCCGGTACAGGACCTCGTTCACGAGCGTGCTCTTCCCCGATCCGGACACGCCCGTGACCGAGACAAAGACGCCGAGCGGGATGCGCACGTCGATGTTCTTGAGGTTGTGCTCGCGCGCGCCGCGAACGACGATCGCGTCGCCCTTCGCCGAGCGGCGATGCGTCGGCATCGGGATGCGGCGCCGACCCGAAAGGTACGCCCCGGTCAGCGAGCGCGGCTCGCGCAGGATGGCCTCGAGCGGACCCTCGGCGACGACCTCGCCACCGTGTTCACCGGCGCCAGGGCCGATGTCGATGATCCAGTCCGCCGTGCGGATCGTCTCTTCGTCGTGCTCGACCACGATGATCGTGTTCCCGAGGTCGCGCATGCCGAGGAGCGTGCGGATGAGCTGAGCGTTATCGCGCTGGTGCAGACCGATCGACGGCTCGTCGAGGATGTAGAGCACGCCCATCAAGCCGGAGCCGATCTGCGTCGCGAGGCGGATCCGCTGGGCCTCGCCGCCGGACAGCGTGGTCGCCGAGCGATCGACGGTGAGGTAGTCGAGGCCGACGTCGACGAGGAAGCCCAAACGCGTCCGGATCTCCTTGAGGACCTGCTTCGCGATCTGGCGGTCGCGAGACTTCAGCCCGCCCTTCTCGCGCTCGAGCGCGGACACCCAGTCGAGCGCCTCGCTCACGGTCAGCGCGGTGACGTCGACGATGCTCTTGCCGAGGATCGTGACCGCGAGCGCCTCGGGCTTGAGCTTGCGGCCCTTGCAGACCGGACACGGCCGCTCGCTCATGTACTTCTCGATGTCCGCCCGGATGAACTCGGACGTCGTGTCGCGGTGCTGGCGCTCGAGCCAGGGGATGATCCCCTCCCACTCGTAGTCGTACGAGCGGCGCTGACCGCTCCGGTTCTCGTACGACAGCTTCAGCGGCTCTTCGGTCCCACGGAGCAGCGCATCGATCGCCTTCTTCGGCAGATCCTTGACCGGCGTATCGAGCGAGAACTTGAACCGTCGTGCGAGGCCTTCGATGATCGCCATCCGGTACTGGGCGGTGCCGCCGGACTTCTGCCACGGGAGCACGGCACCCTGTTTCAGCGAGAGGTCGGGGTTCGCGAGGACGAGCTCCGGGTCGGGCTCGAGCTTCGTACCGAGGCCCGTGCACGCCGGACACGCGCCGTGCGGCGAGTTGAAGGAGAACATCCGCGGCTCGATCTCGCCGATCGAGAAGTCGCCTTCGGGGCACGCCAGACGCTGGCTGAACAAACGCTCGGGCTGCTTCCCATCGGCGTCCGCCACGAGGACAAGACCCTCACCAAGCCGTAATGCCGTCTCGACCGAGTCGGTGAGCCGCGAGCGGTCGGCGTCGCCCTCTTCACCACGCTTCAGCACGACACGGTCGACCACGACCTCCAGCGAATGCTTCTTCATCTTGTCGAGCGTGATGTCCTCGCTCAGGTCACGGACGCTCCCGTCCACGCGCACACGCGCGAACCCGCCGCGCCGCGCGGTCACGAGCAGCTGCTGGTGCTCGCCCTTCCGGTCGCGAACGAGCGGTCCGAGGATGAGGAGGCGCGAGCCCTCCTTGTGTTCGCGGATCTGGTCGACGATCTCCTGGACGGTCTGCGCGACGATCGGAACGCCGTGGTTCGGGCAGTGCGGCACTCCGACACGCGCGAACAACAGACGCAGGTGGTCGTAGATCTCGGTGACCGTGCCGACGGTCGACCTCGGGTTGCGCGTCGTGCCCTTCTGATCGATGGACACCGCGGGTGAGAGGCCTTCGATGAAATCGACATCGGGCTTCTCCATCTGTCCGAGGAACTGCCGTGCGTACGCCGACAGCGACTCGACGTAGCGGCGCTGTCCCTCGGCGTAGATCGTGTCGAACGCGAGCGAGGACTTCCCCGATCCGGACAGACCGGTGATCACGACCATCTTGTCGCGAGGGATCTGGATGTCGATGTTCTTGAGGTTGTGCTCGCGCGCGCCCTTTACGTGGATATGTGTGACGGGCACTAGCCCAGCTCCTGCGGCGGCTGTGCCTCCGCGCCCGCGGATCGGAAGCGCGGCGCTTCGCCGCCTCGCGTATCCGCCAGCACCGCGCGAAGGTAAAGCAGCCACAGCACAGTGCTGACGATGCCGCCTGTGAGCGTGTCGGCGACACCCTGGCGGAACGAGTCCTGCGGCAGCGTCAGTAAGGAGTTCGCGAGAAGCTGGTAGAGACCTGCCGGCAGCAGGGCGACCGCGCCGATGCCGAATACGACCGTGCCAAGCAGGTGATAGGCGCGCCGGAGTCCGCCGTGATCGGCGGCGCTCCCACCTCGCGGGTACATCGCGTTGCGGCCGGCACGATGGGCGCCATAGAAGAGCGCGCCGAAGACGGTGAATGTCGCGCCTCGCAGCAGGTCTTCCTGGCGTCGACGGTCGTTCTCCTGCTGTTGGCGCTGGATGATCTCTGCTTGGTTCGGCTCTGGCGGGCACGTCACTCCGACCGGGCACAGCCGCGCGATCGCCGGGACGGGACTGCCGCCGTAGACGATCTGGTTCCCCACGGCGGACGCGAGCGCGCCGTTGAGCAGCGCCGACACCCCGAACGCGAGCGCAATGACGCCAGCGAACGAGCCGAGGTAGAGGTAGGCGCGCAGAACGGTGTTGCCGGACAGGTCGAAGCCTTCGCGCCCGCGCTGGAAAGCGATGACGCCGATGATCACGAAGACCACCAGCACCGCGACCGGAATGAGGACCGTGAGCATCAGTTCCCCCTCCTGCGGCGGCCCCTGACGCGATTCGTCGTGCGCGGGCCGGTGGGCATGTCGGAATCGTCCAGTCCCTCCGGGCCGCTCTGCAGGACTTGCAGTCCACGCAGGTCCACGATCTCGTCGCGGAGGGCGGCGGCCTTCTCGAAGGCCAGCTCTTTCGCGGCCGTCTTCATCTGCAGCTCGAGGTCCTTGATGAGGCGCGCGAGCTCGTCTTTCGGCAGCTCGCCGGCGGCGATCGGCCGGCCGCCCTTCTCGTAGACGCCCTCGACCTCGGCCACCTGGCGCAGCCGCATGCCGACGTCGCGGATCGCCTTCACAACCGTCTGCGGGTCGATACCGTGCTCCTTGTTGTACTTGAGCTGCACCTCGCGCCGGCGGTCGGTCTCGTCGATCGCGGCGCGCATAGAGGCCGTGACGCGGTCGGCGTACATGATCACGCGGCCCTCGACGTGCCGCGCGGCGCGGCCGATGACCTGGATCAACGACCCCTCCGACCGCAGGTACCCCTCCTTGTCGGCATCGAGGATCGCGACGAGCGTCACCTCGGGGAGGTCGATCCCCTCGCGGAGAAGGTTCACGCCGACGACGACGTCGAACACGCCGAGTCGGAGGTCGCGGAGGATCTCGACCCGCTCGATCGTCTCGATCTCCGAGTGGAGGTACTGGACCTTGATGCCCATCTCACGGAGGTAGTCGGCGAGGTCTTCGGCCATCTTCTTCGTGAGCGTCGTAACGAGCGCGCGCTGTCCACGATCGACCCTCAGGCGCAGCTCGGCGAGCAGATCATCGATCTGACCGTCCGTCTTGCGGACGTCGATCTCCGGATCGATGAGGCCGGTCGGCCGGATGATCTGGTCCACGACCTGGCCGGAGCGCTGGACCTCGTACGCGCTCGGCGTGGCCGAGACGTAGATCGTCTGATCGAGGCGCGCCTCGAACTCTTCGAAAGTCAAGGGACGATTGTCGAGGGCGCTCGGCAGGCGGAATCCATAGTCGACGAGGATCGTCTTGCGAGAGCGGTCGCCGCCCCACATGCCGTGCACCTGCGGGATGCTGATGTGCGACTCGTCGACGAACATGAGGAAGTCCGGCGGGAAGTAGTCGAGGAGCGTCCACGGGCGGCTCCCCGCGGGACGGCGAGATAGATGCCGCGAGTAGTTCTCGATCCCCGCGCAGCTGCCGGTCTCACGCATCATCTCGAGGTCGAAGTTGGTCCGCTGACGCAGGCGCTGCGCTTCGAGCAGCCGCCCCTTGTCCTCAAGCTCCTTGACCCGCTCGATGAGCTCTGCCTCGATATCGCGGATCGCCTCCATGAGCTTCTCGCGCGGCGTGACGAAGTGCCGGGCGGGATAGATGTCGATACGGTCCCGCTCCGCGAGCACCTCGCCGGTCAGCGGGTCGAGCTCG
>JALYLT010000051.1 GCA_030774095.1 Chloroflexota bacterium | reverse complement strand
TTTCGCGCTCGTGAAGGAGGGCGTCGCGTGGTTCCCGCCGAGCAACCCGATCCCGATCACCGCGCTCGCCGCCTTCGTCGCGGCGGTCACGCCGCCAACGCTGCCGTCGTTCATCGCGGGCGGCACGTATGACGTTCCGGTCGTCCTGAAGAACATCGGCGCCGCCGCATGGAACGCGACCGGGCCGAATCTCGTCGACGTCTCTTACCACTGGAGCGACGCCGCGGGGAAGACCGTCATCTGGGACGGCACGCGCACGCCGCTCGCGGCGAACGTCGAGCCCGGTGCGTCGGCGAACGTCACGCTGAGGCTCGGAACGCCGCAGGCGCCGGGCACGTACACGCTCACGATCGACCTCGTCCGCGAGGGCGTCGGCTGGTTCGCGTCGTTCGGCGGGACGCCGTATCGCGTGCCGGCCACGGTCGCGGCGCTGCGTTATGCGGCGACGTTCGGGGGCGTAAGCGCGATGTCCGCGTACTGGGCCGAGCAGAAGACGATCGCGGTCGCGCTCACCAACAGCGGCAACATCACCTGGAACGCGGCAGGTGTGAATCCCGTGAACCTCTCGTACCACATCCTGGACGCCGCGGGCCGCGCGGTCGTGTGGGACGGCGCGCGTACACCGCTCGGCGGCGACGTGCTGCCCGGCGCATCGAAGAACCTGAACTTCACGTTCGCGGTCCCCGGAACATCGGGGAGCTACACGCTCGTCGTGGATCTCGTGCGCGAAGGCATCGGATGGTTCGAAGGCATCGGGTCGCCGCCGGCGCGCGTGCCGCTCAGCGTCACGAGCGGCTTCAGCGCGGGCTACGCGGGCACGACAACACCGGGTCAGGTCACGATCGGAGCGCAGATCAGCCTGTCGACGACCGTCCTCAACTACGGACCGCGTGCATGGTCGGCGAGCGGTCCGAACAAGGTCAGCCTCAGCTACCACATCAGCACCGCGGCGGGCGAGACCGTCGTCTGGGACGGCGCGCGCGGCGCGCTGCCGAACGACGTGCCGCCGTTCTCGCAGGTCACCGTGCCGATCACCGTCACGGTGCCCCAGGGCGTCGGCGACTACGTCATCTCGTGGGACATGGTGCTCGAGGGCGTCGCGTGGTTCAGCAGCACCGGCGTCACGATGAAGCGCGAGCCGTTCACCGTCGTCTCCGGCGTCGTCTTCTACGGCAGCGGATTCGGTCACGGCCTCGGCATGAGCCAGTACGGCGCGCAGGGCTGGGCGACCGGCGCGACCGGGCTGACGCTCAACGCCGAGCAGATCGTCCAGAAGTACTACCCGGGCACGTCGTTCCAATTCGTCGACGCGTCGCGCCCGCAGGTGCGCGTCCTGCTCTCGCAGCCGTCTTCCGTCGCGCGGTATCGCTGCGGCGACAACCGCTTCTTCGGCGGTGCGTACGGCGACGTCATTTCGGACGGCGGCTTCCGCGTGCTCGACGAGCTCGCGGGCAATGCGGAGATCGGCCGCGCCGGCGCCAAGCAGCAGTGGCAGTTCGTCGCGAAGCCCAGCGGTGTCGAGGTGTGGGACAACGGCGGTGCCACGCCGCGCCTCGTTCGGATCGTCGCCGCGGCCGCGGTCATCCCGCTCGACCCGAACCAGCCGCTCGGTTTCGTGCAGAAGGGCGTCTATCGCGGGAACTTCCGCTTCACGAGCCTCGGCGGCACGCTGCGCGTCGTCAACGTCGTGACCTGGGACGACTACGTGCGCGGAGTGATCCCGCTCGAGATGCCCACGTCCTGGCATCCCGAGGCGCTGAAAGCGCAGGCCTACGCCGCGCGCTCGTACGGCTACAACTCGTACAAGGGCGGATCCGCCGACTACGACGTGAGCGACGACCAGGCGGACCAGTGCTACGGCGGCTCGCGCGTCGAGGTCGCGTCGACCAACGCCGCGGTCATGGCGACCGCGGGCAAGCTCATCACGTACAACAACGCCGCGATCCGCGCGTACTTCGCGAGCTCGAACGGCGGCTACACGCTCCCATATGGCTGCTTCGGCAACCGCGTCGTGCGCAGCGGCTCGAGCTGGGTGTGCACGCCCGATCCGAATCAGCCGTATCTCGGTGCGATCCCGGATCCCGCCGACCGCGCCGTCAACAGCCCCGCGAACCCGCGCGCGTCGTGGACCGTGACGTTCACCGGCCAGCAGATCCGCGACGCCGTGATCCGCTGCAATGGCACCGACATCGGCGCGCTGCAGGCGGTCGATCTCTCGAACCGCTCCGTGCCCGTGGTCGGCCACGTGATCTCGGTGCGCCTCATCGGCTCGTTCGGCTCGGTCGATCTCCAGGCCGAGGCGTTCCTACGCACCTGCCTCGCCCTGCGCTCGACGATGGTGAGGCTGCAACCCTTCTAGGGAGCACCTCGAGCCCGCGTCGCATCACGTTCGGCAGAAGTCTTCGTTGGCCGCGGGGCCGGGCGTTGCTGACCTCCGGAGTCGTTTTCTGCGAGCTTCCGCTCGAACTGATCGAGGAGAGCGAACAGGCCGACGCATTCCCACGCGCGGCCGCGTTTGAGCTTCGTGATCTCCTCCAGAACTCCAGCGGCCTGAAGCCGTTCGATACCAAGCCGAGCGGCCTCATCGCTCGCCTGCAGAATGTTCTGGACGCTACGCACGTCAACGACCGGGTGAACCGGCAGCACATCGATAAGCCGGTCGGCTGCGGATCCCCGGCGAGGCGCCTTTGCCGACTCGCGCCAGCTGTTCTTGAGCCGTTCGATCCGACCGGCGAGCTCTTCGGCACCACGGCAAGCGATCGTGACTGCGCGCGAGAAGACGCCGGCCCAATCCTCATATCGCCGTTCACGGTACGTTGTGAGCCCGCTTTCGTATGCCGCGTAATTCGACGCGAGGACGAGGCTGATCGGTGGTACGTAATGCGGGGCAACGCCCCGCCGTCGAAGAACGAGATGGATCAGCGCGCGTCCGACTCGACCGTTCCCGTCTTCGAATGGATGGATCGTCTCAAACTGGGCATGCGCCAACGCGGCCTGCACAACTGCCGGCAGGTCGTCGCGTTCGAGGAAGACGCAAAGATCCTCGAGTAACGCAGCCACATCCTCCTCTGGCACAGGGATGAAGCGCGCTCCCCATGGGTTTTCGCCCGTGCCTATCCAACTCTGGCTTGTGCGCACGGCTCCAGCTCGGACCTCTCGAGACCCTTCGAATAGACGACGGTGTATTGCACGTATGTCCTCGACGGTCACTCGATGCCGCGAGGTGGCAAGTTTGATTGCTTCTTCCATAGCGTGAACATTTCCAAGAACTGTTCGCGCATTTACGGACGTGTCCTCTGGATCGAAAGCTGCCTCGGCAAGCTTCTTGTGCGAGAGGATCAGCCCTTCGATCCTCGACGAAGCAACTGCTTCAGCGCGTAGCAATTGGCGAGCGACGGCTTCCAGCAGTTGTGTGCCTGGAGGACTGTTGTTAAGGCGCTGGAGTTCTGACTCAGCCACGGCGATGTCTGACGTGAGGTCGGCCGAGAATGAAGGTGCGAGTGTGGTGATAGGCCAGCCTTTGAACGCGTAGTAATAGAACCCTTGGCGAGCGTGTCGACCCCCGGAAACAGTTGTTTGGCCGCCCGCCCAGTGGCGTCGGACACCCTCACCCGGACCCACTCGGTACACGTACTTGTTGGTCGAGGTCATCCTTGGCTAACCTCCTGCGTTATCCAAGGTTAACACAGTAACCTTGGATAAGGCCAGAACATAGCCAAGGTTAGCCTGACCTCAGAGCGAGCAGCGTCTAGGCCGGGACGGGCTTCGTGGTCACTCTCTTGGGCGCGCGCGTCGCGCCCGCCGTGAGCAGGTGACCCAGCTTCGCGATCCGAGAGGCGGTCTTGGGGTCGAGCCGGTAATAGATCCACGTTCCGCGGCGCTCGCACGTCACGACGCCGGCCTCGCGCAGCACCTTGAGGTGGTGCGAGACGGTCGGCTGGCTCACGCCGCAGCAGTCCGTGAAGTCGCAGGCGCAGACCTCGCCGTCCGATGCCAGCTGCTGGACGATCGCGAGGCGGGTCGGCTCCGCGAGCGCTTGAAGGATCTTTACGTCTTCCACGTTGCCGACTATATCGACCAACTTGGATATTGACAAGCATCAATATCTTGTCGCATGCTCGCGTTGGCGACAAGGAGGGCACGACGATGTTGAGCAGAGAGCTTCCCGTGGCCGTGATCGGCGCGGGTCCCGTGGGCCTCGCAGCCGCGGCGCAGCTGATCAGACGCGGCGCGACACCGCTGATCCTCGAGGCCGGCCCCTCGGTCGGCGCGAGCGTCCTGCGGTGGGGCCACGTCCGGATCTTCTCGCCGTGGAAGTACAACATCGACGCCGCCGCGCGCGAGCTGCTCGACCGCTCCGGCTGGATCGCTCCCGACGACGAGGGCTACCCGACCGGCCGCGAGCTCGTCGACTCCTATCTCGCGCCCCTCGCCTCAGTTCCCGAGATCGCCCGCAGCCTGCGTCTAGAGCACCGCGTCAACGACGTGACCCGCCTCGGGTTCGACAAAATGAGGACCGCCGGTCGCGACGACGCCCCATTCGCCATCACCGTCGCGACGCCCTCCGGCGAGAAGCAGATCCTCGCCCGAGGCGTCATCGACGCGTCCGGTACATACACGCTGCCCAACCCCCTCGGCGGAAGCGGAACGCCGGCGCGCGCAGAGGCGCAAGCGGCAGAACGTATCTCCTACGGCATCGCGGACGTGCTCGGGCGTGACCGGGCGCGCTACGCCGGTCGCCGGGTCCTCGTCGTCGGCAGCGGCCACTCCGCATTCGATGTTCTGATCGATCTCGCGGAGCTCGCCGGGTCCGAGACGGGTACGAGCATCACCTGGATCGTCCGCCGGCCGTTCGCCGACTCGAAGTACGGCGGCGAGGCGAGCGACGCCCTCCCGGCTCGCGGGGCGCTGGGCACGCGCATGCGCGACCTCGTCGAGAGCGGCGCCGTTCGCCAGGAGGTGCTGTGGATCTCCGAGCTCAGGACCACGACGGATAGCGTCCGCGTGAGCGACGGCGATCGCGAGCTTGGGCCCTTCGACGAGATCATCGCGACCACCGGATTCCGTCCCGATCTCACATCCCTGCGCGAGCTGCGCGTGCGGCTCGACGACATCCTCGAGGCGCCGCCGGCGCTCGCGCCGCTCATCGATCCGAACGTCCACAGCTGCGGCACCGTCCCGCCGCACGGCGCGCGCGAGCTCGCGCATCCGGAGAAGGACTTCTACATCGTCGGGATGAAGAGCTACGGCCGCGCGCCGACGTTCCTCATGCTCACTGGCTACGAGCAGGTCCGCTCGATCGCGAGCGCACTCGTCGGCGACGCCGCCGGCGCGGCGAGCATCGAGCTCGTCCTGCCACAGACCGGCGTGTGCTCGGGCGGCAGCGATTGCTGCGACGATGCGGCCACCGACTGCGGCTCGCCGACCAGCACGTGCTGCGGCACGCGTGACGCGGTCATCCCACTCGCGACGCTCACAGCGGCAGCGCCTCGGTAGCCCGTTCGCTCATCGAGGCCGCGGCGCCACCTCCAGGAGCTTGCGTACCGCTGCGAGTGCGAGCTTCAACTCGGCACGTGTCTTGATCGCGTAGCTCTCAAGCTCCTCTGTTCGCTTGATCGCTGAGAGCAGCTTGGCTTCGACACTGATCTCGCCTTGCGGAACGTCATCCTCCGCGAGCAGCAAAGTAATGGGTACGCCGAGACGCTGGGCAATGATCGCCGCTACGCGAAGTGATATCCGCGACTTGCCACTCTCGACCTGAGATAAATCCTTTGGTGAAGTCGGCGCCGGCAACTTGCGCTTGGGTCATCTTCTCAGCCTTCCGGAGTGCACGGACCCGCTACCCAGGCGCGGATCGATCGGACCTTTCTTGCGCTGACGGACCCTCCGTCTCGCAGACACCGCGCGAGTCTATGTCCGCTTTCTCGTCGCCGCTCGTCGGTTCGGACGGCGAGTGTCCTCGTATTCCGCGTGCTCGAGCGCGCGTTCGATTGCCGCGCGGACGCGCGTGCGCAGCCGCGCGGACCGAATGCGCACCAGCCAGCTTTCGACCTGTTTTCGCGAAAAGCTCGCCGACAGGTCGAGTTCAGGTAGGCGTGCACGTGGTCGACCACTGGCCGATGCGACATAGAAGTAGTCGAACAGCGCCTTTTCCACGGTTGCCAACGCCACTCCGCCCGAATCCTCGAACCCACCGAAGAGCGCCGGCGGCAGTCTGTGGATGACGTACGTCGCCAAGCTCGTCTCGATCCGTCGAGGTTTGGCGAGTGACCCGACGCTGATTTCGCGGGGGATCTGGTCGATCGCGCCGCGTGCTGCCAGCGCGGACTGGAACGAGATATAGGCCGGGAGGGGGCGAGTCAGCTCGGCCACGATCGCGCGCGGGTCGAGCGTCTCTTCGGCGAGGATCCAAAGGCCGTGCCGGAGTCGGCGCACCAGATGCTGCGCCTCGAGTGTGCGCAGTCCGCGGCTGGCGGCGCTGCCCGAGATCCGAAGCGCGGCAGCGGCCTCCGCGGTCGTAAGCACAGAGACCGAAAGTCGTCGAAGCGTCGAGTACATGGCGGCGGCGCTCATCGCCCGCCACCCTGCTTCTCCTCGAGCCTTTCGACGACCCGCAACACCATGTCGGTCCATGCCTGCTCGGTGCCGTAAAGCTCGACGAAGTCCTCTTCGAGGTACTCCACGACAAGCCTTTCGTAGTCGTCATATGGGATGTCAATGGCGCGGTCTTTGGCCGCAAGCGTTCTCTTGGAGTCAGGTCGCGATTGCGCAAGTGCTTCCGGGTACTGACGAAAAAGATGGTCGAGGTCGAACACGTCCCGCGGCTCGGTCGCGCTCCGCTCCGCAAGCGCCCTGATCTTCTGCTCGATAGCGTCCGGTGGTAGGTAGTGCTTGATGCGCGCAGCGACACCGCCTAGACGTCGGGCGAGCTCGGTGTCCATCTGCTCCAAGACCGGAACGGCCGTCGAGGCGCGGTTCGAGAACTCGATCTTCGATGACGCGGTCTCCATGCCTGGACGCGCGAGCTGGAACTTCCAGCGCTTGACCGTCTCGGTGTCCTTCGCACGGTGCCCCTCGAATCGAAGCTCGATGTCACGCAGCCGGAGGAGCTCGGATAGCTGTCGCGACATGAGCACCTCGTCCATCCGCTCTCCGAAGCGGGCGAATTTGCGACCGAGGTAGTCGAGTTCAAGGTCGGCGGAGCGGCGCGCGCTTCGGAGGAAGAAGCGGAGATTCCCACCGCCCTTCATGGCGAATTCGTCGAGCGGCAGTCGCGCCGCAGCCACCTGGCAGTAGGCGAGGTGAAAGAGCTCGATCGCACGACCCTGCTTGCGGAGTTCCGTGTCGCCGACGAGCCTGTTTCCGTCCGTGCGTGTGCGTTTAGCCATTGACGTGAGGATGCCAGATATTGACAGTTACTGTCAATATTGCGGACTCTCAGAATCGTCGTTAAGTCTCGAAGGCACGCCTCGGTGGCGCTAGATTCGCTTGGTGTTCCGTTTGATCGCGCTCATCGCTTTCTGCGCGTCAGCGTGTTCGCCCACTGGTCCTCAGGAGCTTCAGATCCTGAGCAAAGGTGGCCCGCTCGTGAGCATCGCGATCAACGGAGCGCAGGTCGCGACAGTTCCGTGCAACGGCGGCTTCGTGTTCAGGCCGGGCGAGGCCGGAGCGCCGCCACTTCCGTGGGACGTCAAGGTCATGGACCAATCCACAGGACGCGTCGTTCTCGAGCAGCGCATCGCCGAGCTCCCGCGATGGCTCGTGATCTTTCGCGACTCAGCGGGCGTTTCCGCGTCCCCGGTGCTCGGGCCGGTCGTGTCTTGCAACGTGCCCCTGTAGTCTGTAGTCATAACGACTACGGGTCGAGGTGGTTCGTGAGCAAGCCGGTGCCGAAAACAAGAGCAACGACCATGCCGGCCACGTCACCAGTGCACCTCCGGATGCCAGCCGCCCTTCGCCAACGCCTACGTCGTTTCGCGAAGGAGCGCAATCTCGGCGAGTCGGCCGCCCTTCGGCTAGTCATCTCCGAGCACCTGGACCACGTGGAATCGGAGCGAGAACTGGCCGAGGCGGAGCGTTGGCAATTCAAGCAGGCATATGCGACCTGGGATCGCTACAAACGCGGCGAGCTGGGGACCGTGTCGCGCGATGAGATCGATCAAGTCTTCAGGGACGCTCTGGAGGGTCGACAGACGACCGCGCGGAGAAAGTAGACGCCTCGCACCGAATACACCGTCCCGTTCAAAGCCGATCTCGCGCGCGTAACGGGTCGGCTGCACGATGAGCAGGCCTGGTCCTGGTTAGCACGGCTTTGGGACGAGATCCACGCCGTCGAGGATCTCCTTGGGCAATTCCCTGAGGCGGGCGTCGAACTAGCGCGGGATGGGGCGATGACACTGCGCCGGCTTCGACTGCAGCACGCTCCGTTCTACGTCTGGTACGTCGTCGATCTCCGGAACGAACGTCGCGTCGCGCTCTTCCGTCTTTTCCATGCTCGACAACTCACGCCCGAACCCCGTCTTCCGCTTCCTTGACTGCTTCGACTCGCGCTAAACCACACAAGCGCACTGCGGGATCCGAGACCGGTCCGATTCCGCGGTAACGCCATCGCGGTCCCATCGTTCCCCGATGTACAGGGCCACGCCGCTGGCGCAGAATCACGACAAGCGTCGGGGAGCGTGGCGAGGAACGAAGGGGGTCGGGTGAGCCGACGCTGGTCTCGCGTACGTCTCGCGCTCCTCATCTCCCTGTTCCTGCTCGCCCTGTTCCCCAGCTTCGGTCCGCCTGCGCATGCGTCCCCCCGCGCGTCCGGGCTGATCGTGGCGAACGAGGTCGTCCAGACGCGACCCGCTGCGCGCGAGCTCGGCGAGCTCAGCCGCCCGAGCGCGTTCCCCGCCGGCAGCGACCAGGGCGCCACAGGCGGCGACACGCTGCTCTTCACATCGCAGGTCGTCGATGCCGGCCAGCTCTTCGACCGCATCGGCACGCACTGGGTGGCCGCGCCGGGCGCCGAGGAGTCGATCTTCGTCGAGATGCGCGTCTCAAAGGACGGCGTGACGTGGACCGACTGGACCGCGCTCCCGCACGACGAGGACATGCGCAACGTCGATGGCAACGAGCAGTTCGCGGGGCCGTTCGAGTTCCCGGTCTCGCGCTACGCGCAGTACCGCACCTGGCTCACCGGCGGCGACACCGACGCGCTCGGTCAGATGGCGCTCACGTTCATGGATGTGACCGACGTGAACGCCGGTCCGGTCGCGCAGCTGATGAACGACATCACCGGCGCGTTCGCGGACATGTGGAACAGCTACGCCGACGCCACGCCCACCGGCGCGCAGAAGATCCTCACGCGGCAGGACTGGGGTGCCGACGAGACCCTCATGCGGTGGGTGCCCAAGTACCAGCGCGTGCAGAAGGCGATCATCCACCACACCGTCACCGATGACGGCGGCACCAACGTCGCCGCGACGATCCGCTCGATCTATTACTTCCACGCCGTGACGCGCGGCTGGGGCGACATTGGCTACAACTACCTGGTCGACAAGTTCGGCAACATCTGGACCGGTCGCGCCGGCGGCGACCACGTCATCGCCGGTCACGCCTACGGGTGGAACAACGGCTCGATCGGCGTCGCGGCGATCGGCGACTACAGCACCAAGCTGACGACCGCGACGATGCAGAACGGGATCATCAACATCATCGCGATGAAGTTCCAGCAGTTCGGCATCCAGCCGTTCGGCGCCGACACCTTCACGCACCAGGAGCAGGCCACGAACGGAACGTGGGTGAACGTCACGTCGAACCCGCCGAACATCCAAGGCCACCGAGACGCGAACTACATCGTGAGCCAGCACGGCGGCCAGACGGCGTGCCCCGGTAACGGGATCTACAGCATCATGGATGGCTTCCGGCGCCTCACGCAGGCGGCCGTCACCAACGGCTTCTTCCAGCTGCCGTACATCGAACCCAACCTGCCCAAGGCGGCGTTCCCCGGCGCCGCGGTCCCGGTGGTCGTCACCGTCTTCAACAAGGGCGCGACGCCGATCCCCGCGGGCACCGGTCTTTCGTACCGCGTCCTGAGGGGCGGCACCGTCGTCACGCAGGGCGGCATCACGGCGCTCCCCGCCGCGATCGCGCCGAACACCGCCGGGACGACGACCGCGTCGTTCATCCCGCCGGCGGTCGGCAGCTACACGATCCGCTGGGATCTCCAGACGAACGGGCAGTGGTGGAGCTCGCTCTACAACACCCCGGTCCGCGATATCGCGTTCCGCTCCGCGGACTGGAGCGTCGACTGGGTCAAGGACAACGTCCCGATCAGCTGGACCGCCGGCGAGACCAAGATCATCACCGTGACCGCGGCGAACGACGGCGGCCGCGTGTGGCCCGCGACCGGTGTGAATCCAGTCCGACTCGGCTACAAGTGGATCAGCAACGCGACCGGCAACGTCTTCCCCGGCGCGAACCGCGCGCCGCTCGCGGTCGACGTGCAGCCCGGACAGACCGTGAATCTCGTCATCCCGATCACCGCGCCGACCTACCCGACGAACTACACCCTCTACATCGACCTCTATAAGGAGAACGAGTTCGCCTTCGAGGACAAGGGCGTCGCGCCCGACGACACACCCACCGGCGTGTCGGTCGACTTCAAGGCCAACTACAACGTGCCGGTCGGCTCGATCCTGAATGCGCCCGCGTTCACCGCCGGGCAGGTCGCGAGCGTTCCGGTCACGGTGACGAACACCGGCACGGGCACCTTCCCGACCACCTCGTCGTTCCCGGTGAACCTCGGGTACCACTGGTACGACACCGTGGGCCGCGCGGTCGTCTGGGACGGCTCGCGCACGAAGCTGCCGGGTGATCTCGCGTCGGGCCAGAGCGTGAATCTCACCGCGCAGGTCGCCGCGCCGACGACACCGGGCACGTACTCGCTGCGCTTCGACCTGGTGCAGGAGGGCGTCGCGTGGTTCAGCCTGAAGGGCGCCGCGCCGACGGACTTCACGGTCACGGTCCTGGGCCAGGTCGTGCCGGCGTATGGCGCGACGTACAGCTCGGGCGTCCCGAGCGCCGCGATGGCCGGCACCACCACGAGCGTGCCGATCATCGTTACGAACAACAGCAACTTCCCGTGGCTCGTCGGCGGCGCGAACCCGGTCACG
>JALYLT010000050.1 GCA_030774095.1 Chloroflexota bacterium | reverse complement strand
TCGGCGAGGTCAAGCCGCATCCCGAGGCCGACGTGGTGATGATCGCGCCCAAGGCGCCTGGTCACCGGATGCGCGAAGTCTTCAAAGAAGGCAAGGGCGTGCCGGCGCTTCTGGCCGTCTACCAGGATGTTTCCGGCAAGGCCGAGCAGACCGCGCTCGCATACGCGCAGGGCGTCGGCGCGACGCGAGCCGGCGTCATCACCACGACGTTCGCCGAGGAGGTCGAGACCGACTGGTTCGGCGAGCAGGTCATCCTGTGCGGCGGCATCAGCGAGCTCATGAAGGCGAGCTTCGACACGCTCGTCGACGCTGGGTACCAGCCCGAGGTCGCGTACTTCGAGTGCGTGAACGAGATGAAGCTCATCGTCGACCTCATCTACGAGGGCGGGCTGTCGTACATGCGGTACTCGGTCTCCGACACCGCCGAGTTCGGCGACTACACCGTGGGGCCGCGGATCATCGACGCGCGCGTGCGCGCCGAGATGAAGCAGGTGCTCAGCGACATCCGCGACGGCACGCACGCGAAGAAGTGGATCGCCGAATACCGGAACGGCGCGCCGAACCTGTACGCGCAGCGCGCCAAGGAGCAGGAGCAGCCGCTCGAGCAGGTCGGGCGCCGCCTCCGCCAGATGATGCCGTGGCTTCCGAAGCGCGAAGTACCCGGGCGCGGCGCTGCGCGTCCCGAGCCGGCTCGGCCGCCGGAGCCCGTCGCCGCCGCGGATTAAGAGGAGGACGAGATGCGACAGATCGAGATCTTCGACACGACCCTGCGCGATGGTGAGCAGGCGCCGGGTGCGGCCCTTACCGCCGCAGCGAAGCTCGAGGTCGCACGCGCCCTTGCGGATCTCGGCGTGGACGTCATCGAGGCCGGCTTCCCCGCGGCATCCGACGGCGAGGCCGCCGCGGTGCGACAGATCGCGCAGGACGTCACCGGCGTCACGATGGCCGCGCTCGCCCGCGCGACCGACTCGGACGTCGACGCCGCTGCGAAGGCACTTGCGCCGGCGCAGCGCAAGCGCATCCACGTGTTCATCGGGACGTCCGACATCCATCTCGAGCGGAAGCTCCGCATCACGCCGCACGAATGCCTGCTGCGCGTCGAGCGCGCGGTCCGGCGCGCGATGGAACATGCCGACGAGATCGAGTTCTCCGCCGAGGACGCCACGCGGACTGACATCCACTTCCTCGGCACCGTGTATCAGGTCGCGGCCGCCGCGGGCGCGCGGATCATGAACATCCCCGACACCGTCGGTTACGCGCAGCCCGATGAGTTCGCGCGCACGGTGCTCGCGATCCGCGGCGCGTTGACGGCGTACAACGGTGGCATCCGCGTGTCGGTCCACTGCCACAACGACCTCGGGCTTGCGGTCGCGAACACCCTCGCCGCGATCGAGGTCGGCGCGTCGCAGGCGCACGTTACGGTGAACGGCATCGGCGAGCGCGGCGGCAACGCCTCGCTCGAGGAGACGGTCATGGCGCTGCGCTGCCGCTCCGACTGGTACAGCGCGGACACGCGGGTGCGGACCGAGCGGATCGTTCCCACGAGCCGCCTCGTGTCCGAGCGGACCGGGATCCTGGTCCAGCCGAACAAGGCGGTCGTCGGTGCGAACGCGTTCGCGCACGCCTCGGGGATCCACCAGGACGGCGTGATCAAGGACCCGCGGACCTACGAGATCATGACCCCGGAGTCGGTCGGCTGGGAGTCGCGACGGATCGTCGTCTCGAAGCTCTCCGGACGCGCCGGTCTCGCCGCGCGGCTCGCCGAGCTGGGCGTTCCGCTGCACGGCGAGGAGCTCGACAACGCCTACCGCCTCGCGATGCGCCGCGCCGACGAGGTGCACGAGCTCGACGAGCGCGACCTCATCACGATCTCTGCGGAGTCGCGCCGGAAGACCGTTATCGCGCCGGCACCGCTGCCCGCGGCCTGAGCCGCTAAGCGATCAAACGGTAGAAGCGGAAGAAGCCCGCCTCGATCGTGAGCGCCTCGATGTTCTTGAAGCCCGCCTCCTGCGCATAGCCGCGCAGCGTGGCCGGGCGCATCACTGTTCCCGTGGCTGCCGACGGCGTGTGGGACATTCCGTCCGGCAGGCAGACCAGGATGCTGAAGCCGTAGAAGAGCCGATCCAGATCGCCCGCGGGTGCCGTGAACTCGTCGTCGGTGCGCTTGTCGATCACAAGCGCTGTCCCGCGGTCGCCCACCAGCTTTTTCGCTGTTCGGAGCACGTCGACCGGCCTCGACATGTCGTGGAGGGCCTCGAAAATCGTGACGAGGTCGTACTGGCCAGCGAGCTTCGGATCGCCGGCATCGCGCGCCTCGAAGCGGACGCGGTCCGCGACGCCGTGTTCGCGCGCGTTGGCGTTCGCCTTCTCGATCGATGGCGCGTCGAGGTCATACCCGTCGACGCGGATCTTCGGATAACCCTTGGCCATGCCGATGCTCGACCAACCGAAACCGCACGCGATGTCAGCGACGCGCGCCGGCGGATCGGCCATCAGTCTCGCGTGAACGTCGGGGATCGCGGGGAGGAAGTCCTGGGCCAGCTGCTTGAGGAACAGCGGCTTGTTCTGCGCGCCCTGCGCCTCGCGCATCTCCGGGCCGAACTGCGCCCACGGGACACCCCCGCCGGACCGGAACGCGCCCGCCAGCTCGTCACTCTTCCGCATGGCCGCGACCATCGCTGCCGCGATCGGCGCGACGTAGTTCAGGCCTTCGGTATCCGCAAGCACTGCCGCATGGCCCTCCGGGAGCGTGAAGCGTCGCTTGTCGGGCGCCTTGTTGGCGTCGTCGACGTCCAGGAAGCTGGAGGCCGCCTGCTGCTCGAGCCATTCGCGCGTGTAGCGCTCGTCCGTGCCGGTACGCGTGGCGAGCTCGGTCGACGTCGCCGCGCCCTCCTTCCAAAGTGACTGGTAATAGCCAAGGCGCCGACCGAGGTACATCGCGAAGAGGTCCGCCGCACCTTGAACTGATTGGATCGCGCGGCCCACGAGCGCATCGCGGCGCTCGTCCTGTGACACAGTCGTGGTCATTTGTTCTCCCCTCCCGCCGAGCGCACTCTATTCGCGGAGGCATGACGTGACAACAGATCCGCGTTCACGCAGTCGAGTCATGATCGACGGCCCGGACCGCGCCCCCGCGCGGTCGATGATGCGCGCCGTCGGCTACGGCGACGATGACTTCCGGCGCCCGCTCGTCGGCGTCGCGCACTCCTGGATCGAGATCATGCCCTGCAACATCAACCAGCGGGAGCTCGCCGGCTGGGTGAAGGAAGGCATCCGCGAAGCGGGCGGCACTCCTGTCGAGATGAACACCATCGCGGTGAGCGACGGCATCGCGATGGGCACCGAAGGTATGAAGGCGTCGCTCATCTCACGAGAGCTCGTCGCCGACTCGATCGAGCTCGTCACGCGTGGTCATCTGCTCGATGCCCTCGTGTGCGTGAGCGGCTGCGACAAGACGATCCCCGGAACGGTCATGGCGCTCGCGCGCCTCGACATCCCGGGGCTCATGGTCTACGGCGGGTCGATCATGCCCGGCCGCTTCCAGGGTCGCGATGTCACGATCGGCGACGTGTTCGAGGCGGTGGGGAAGCACGCCGTCGGGAAGATGAGCGACGCGGAGCTACGCGAGCTCGAAGCCAATGCCTGCCCCGGCGCCGGAGCGTGTGGCGGTCAGTTCACCGCGAACACGATGGCGACAGCGTTCGAGGCGCTCGGCATCTCGCCGGCGGGATCGTCCGGAGTGCCCGCGACCGACCCGCGCCGCCGCGAGGTGATGCTCAGCGCCGGCCGGCGGGTCATGGAGCTGCTGCGCGACGGCGTCCGGCCACGGCAGATCATCACGCGCCCCGCGCTCGAGAACGCGATCGCTGCCGTCATGGCGACCGGCGGATCGACGAACGCGGTGCTGCACCTGCTCGCGGTCGCGCGCGAGGCAGGGGTCGAGCTCGCGCTCGAGGACTTCGATCGCATCAGCGCGAAGACGCCGCTCCTGGCCGACATGAAGCCCTGGGGTCGCTTCACCGCGCCGGACATGGACACGGCCGGCGGCATCATGCTCGTGTTGCAGCGACTGCTCGACGCGAAGCTGCTCAACGCCGATGCGCTCACCGTTACTGGGCGCACGATCGGCGTCGAAGCGCGCGCGGCGAAGGAGACACCAGGCCAGGAGGTCGTGCGTCCGCTCGCGAAGCCGCTGGCGGCAACCGGCGGAATGGTGATCCTCAAGGGCTCGCTCGCGCCGGACGGCGGCGTCATGAAGGTCGCCGGTCACCTCATGGAAGCGCGACGCTTCACGGCGCGCGTGTTCGACCGCGAGGAGGACGCGTTCGCCGCGGTCGTTGGCGGCAAGATCAAGGAAGGCGACTGCGTCGTGATCCGCTACGAGGGGCCGAAGGGCGGGCCGGGGATGCGGGAGATGCTCGGCGTCACGGGCGCGATCGTCGGAGCAGGTCTCAATGAGAAGGTCGCGCTCATCACCGATGGACGTTTCTCCGGCGCGACACACGGCCACGTCGTTGGACACATCGCGCCGGAGGCTGCGGTGGGCGGCCCGATCGCCGCGATCCATGACGGCGACACGATCCTCATCGACCCGGCGAAGCGTCGGCTCGATCTCGACGTGCCGGCCGACGAGATGCGCCGCCGGCTGGCGGAAACGAAAGCGCCCCCGCCGCGCTATGCGACGGGGGCGCTCGCGAAATACGCGAAACTGGTGTCGTCCGCTTCCGCGGGTGCGATTACCTCGGAGTGACCGCCGCCTTCACGGCGACGGCGACCTTCGGCTTCTCTTCGTAGTTAGCTTGAGCGACGAGCTCGCGCCAACCCGGCACGGGCTCGATCTTCGTGATGCGGTACGACTTGTGATTCACCTCGATGAGCTTGCCGACGATCGCGCCGTAGGCAACGGCCGACTGTCCATTAAAGGGTCCACCGTGGAGCTTGACCGTGACGCTAGCGGTGGAGGACTTCAACGGGGAGGCCGGCGATCTCCGCCGACCCCACCCTTACGTGCCTTTTGTGCTTTGAGCGCGGCGATCCGATTCTTCTCGGCCTTGTCGCGCTTCGGTCCTTTTTGCTTCGGCACTACCTAGTAACGGCTACGAGACTGCGACGGACGTCGCTGCTCGAAGCAGTCGCTGCAGTAGACGGGCTTGTCGCCACGCGGCTGGAACGGCACGCGGGCTTCCTTGCCACAGTTGCTGCAGGTCGCGGTGAACATCTCGCGGGCGCCGCCGCCGTATCCACCACCACCACCGCCGCCGCCGCCACCACCACCACCGGCGCGGCGCGCCGCGCGGTCAGCGGGGCAACGGCTCGGGGGGTTCTGCAGGCCACGGCTCGCGTAGAACTCTTGCTCTCCGGCGGTCCAGATGAACTCTTGGCCACAGTCGCGACAGGTCAGGGTCTTGTCTGCGAAAGACACTCAGGTCTCCTCTCGTTCTTGCCTCTGCGCTTCGAGGATCGGGGCGAGTCTCTACGTGAGGATGACCTGCACGCGACCTACTACGTTCCGGGCCCTTGTCCGCCAGCGGCGCCCCGCCTTGCGGAGCCCTCCAAGTGTATGTCCGTTCGCCTTGTGCAGCCTGACCAACTTGGCGAGCAAGCGTTGACGGGGGGCGAGGGCGGTCCCTAGCGTCGTTTCCGATGGCTTGCCCGCTTCTCCCGATCATCCTCCCGGCCCCGATCCCGGGGCCCACTTCGCGTTCGGGAGGCTGAGCCGCACCTCGCAACCGCACCAGGCACCGCAAACGGCCTCCCAGAACGGGAGGCCTTTCTGTTGTAACGACACAGAAGGAGTGAGATGGCGACAGAACTGGCCGCTGGCGAAAGAGACCGTCTGAACGAGGTCTTCGGCTCGTTCATCGACGAGACGATCGGCATCGTCGCGCGGCAGACCCGCGACACGGTCTCGTTCGCGGTCGGCTCACCGGCCCGCGAGGCGCTCGATCTCGTCGGCGCCGACGATCTCGCGGCGACCGTGATCCGTCGCGAGGGCGCTAGCGCCCTCGGCTACACGATGACCGAGGGCGAGCCGGAGCTCCGCGCGGCCGTCGCGGCCGACGCACGCGCGCGCGGGATCGCCGCGGATCCCGAGGAAGTGCTGATCAGCGCCGGAGCGCTCCAGGCGATCGACCTCGCCTGCCGGGTCTATCTACGACCTGGCGACGTCGTCGTGGCGGAGTCGCCGGCGTTCGCCAACGCGCTGTCCGCCTTCCGCAATCACGGTGCGCGCGTCGTCGAGGTCACCGTCGACAGCGAAGGGCTCGACGTCGCGGAGGCCTCGCGCGTCCTGCGTCAGGGTGGCCTGCGGCCGCGGTTGTTCTTCATCGTGCCGAACTTCCAGAACCCGACCGGGGAGACCATGTCGGAGCGCCGGCGCGACGCGCTGCTCGCGCTCGCGGCGACGTACGGCGCGGTCGTCATCGAAGACGATCCGTACGGTCTCCTTCGGTACCGTGGCAAGGACATCGCGCCGCTCGCGGCGCGCGACTCCGCCGCCGAGGTCGTCTCGATCGGCAGCTTCTCGAAGACGTTTCTGCCCGGCCTGCGCGTCGGGTGGGTCATTGCAGACCGCGAGGTGATCGGTCGCATGGCCGCAGCGAAGCAGACGATGGATTCGTCGACCGGAACGCTCGGGCAGCGCATCGTGCTCGAGTTCGAACGACGCGGCGGTGTGGCCGCGCACGTTGCGAAGCTGCGCGAGATGTATCGCGCGAAGCTCGAGCGGGGACGCGCCGCGCTCGAGCGCGAGTTCGCGGGCACCGGTGTCCGCTGGAACGATCCCGACGGTGGCTTCTATTTCTGGGTCTGCCTCCCTGCCGGTATGAGCTCGGGCATCCTGCTGGGCATCGCCCTCGAGGAGGGCGTCGCGTTCGTCCCCGGACACGCCTTCGCGATCGCGCGCGATCACTCCGAGGCGCTGCGCTTCTCGATCAGCGGGCCGACGCTCGACCGCATCGACGAGGGCGTGAAACGTTTGCGACGCGCGTTCGACCGGGTCGCATCATGACGGTCGTGGAGAAGCCGGCGCTCAGCCGTGCCGCGGTCGTCGAGGCCGCCGCGCGCATCGCGCCGCACGTCCGCCGCACACCCACCGAGCGCTCGCCGGCGCTGTCGCAGCTCGCGGGCCGCGAGGTCTACCTGAAGCTCGAGAACCTGCAGCGCACCGGCGCGTTCAAGATCCGCGGCGCGCTGAACGCGCTGACGCGCCTCGATGCCGCGAAGCGGGCGGCCGGCGTCGTGACCGCGTCCGCGGGGAACCACGGCCAGGGCGTCGCGTTCGCCGCACAGCTCGTCGGCGCGCCCGCGACCGTCGTCCTGCCGCAGGGTGTCCCGCTCGCAAAGCTCACCGCGATACAGCGCAGCGGCGCCGAGACCGTGCTGGCCGACGGTGGCTACGACGAGGCGCACGCCGTCGCGCTCGAGATCGCGCGCGCGCGCGGCCGCACCTACGTGCACGCGTTCGACGACGACGACGTCATCGCCGGTCAGGGGACCGTTGCGCTCGAGATGCTCGAGGACGCCGACGAGCTCGACACGCTCGTCGTGCCGGTCGGGGGCGGCGGCCTCATCGCGGGGATCGCGCTCGCCGCGTCGGAGCGAAAGCCACGCCTGCGCATCATCGGCGTGCAGTCGGACAGCGCATCGGCCTTCGCGGAGTCGTTCCGCGCCGGACGCGTCACCGAGAGCGCGGCGGCGACGATCGCCGACGGCATCGCGGTGCGCCGCCCTGCGGAGCGGACGCTCGCGATCGTTCGGAGGTACGTCGACGACGTCATCACCGTCAGCGATCAGGCCATCGCGCGCGCGATCGTCGTGCTGCTGGAACGCACGAAAATGCTCGCCGAGGGCGCGGGCGCGGCCGGCATCGCGGCGGTCCTCGAGGCGAACGGGCACGTCGGGGGGCAGCGCGTCGGCGTGGTCGTTTCCGGTGGAAATATCGACCCGAACCTCCTCGGCAAAGCGCTGCAGCAGGGCCTCGCGTCCGCTGGCCGATATCTCGCGTTCCGCACGTGGCTCGATGACCGGCCGGGAATGTTGCACGAGCTCACCGGCATCCTCACCGCGGAGCGCATCAACATCCTCCACGTCGGGATCCATCGCGTCGGCCCGTACGCCGGACTCGGCCGCGTCGGTCTCGACGTCATCGTGGATACGCGCGACCGTGCCCATGCCGACTCGGTGCTCGCGCTGATCCGCGGTCACGGGTTCCCCGCCGAGGAGCTCGACACGTCGGCGCCGTGACAGCGCGCACGCTCGCCGAGAAGGTCTGGGATCGCCATGTCGTGCGACGGCTCGCGGGCGAGCCGGACCTGCTGTACATCGATCTCCATCTCGTCCATGAGGTCACGTCGCCCCAGGCGTTCGAGGGACTTCGGCTCGCGCATCGCACGGTGCGGCGTCCCGAGCTCACGCTCTCGACGATGGATCACAACGTGCCCACGACGGCCGCGACCCCCGCGGACGACATCTCGCTGAAGCAGATGGACGCCATGGCGCGGAACGCGCGCGAGTTCGGCATCCGACTCTTCCCGATGGGCGCCCCCGAGCAGGGGATCGTGCACGTCATCTCGCCGCAGCTCGGACTGACGGAGCCGGGCATGACGATCGTGTGCGGCGACAGCCACACCTCGACGCACGGCGCGTTCGGCGCCATCGCGTTCGGTATCGGCACCAGCGAGGTCGAGCACGTCCTCGCGACGCAGACGCTGTGGGCCACTCGTCCCGGCACGATGGCGGTCACCGTCGAAGGCGACCTGCCGCGCGGCGTGTGGGCGAAGGACGTGATCCTCGGGATCATCTCGCGCATCGGCGTGAGCGGCGGTGTCGGCCGGGTCATCGAGTACCGCGGCTCCGCGATCCGCGCGCTGTCGATGGAAGGCCGCATGACGGTCTGCAACATGTCCATCGAAGCGGGGGCGCGCGCCGGGATGGTCGCGCCTGACGAGACGACGTACGCGTATGTCGAGAAGCGCCAGCACGCGCCGAAGGGCGCGCAGTGGGAACGGGCGCTCGACGACTGGCGCGCGCTCCCAACCGATGACGGCGCGCGTTTCGACCGCGAGGTGCGCATCGACGCGTCGGAGCTCCGCCCGTACGTCTCGTGGGGGACGAATCCGTCGCAGACCGTGACCATCGACGGCCACGTGCCGGATCCCGACGCGCTGGATCCGTCCCAGCGCGAGGCCGCGGGGCGCGCGCTTCGCTACATGGATCTCCGTCCCGGTACGGCGATGCGCGACATCACCGTCGATGCCGTCTTCCTCGGCTCGTGCACCAACGCGCGCATCGAGGACCTCCGCGTCGCGGGCGATGTCGTCCGCGGCCGCAAGGTTCGCGCGGGCGTTCGTGCCCTCGTGGTGCCGGGCTCGATGGTCGTGAAGGCGCAGGCGGAGCGCGAAGGGCTCGACCGTCTCTTCCGCGACGCCGGGTTCGAGTGGCGCGACGCCGGTTGTTCGATGTGCCTCGGGATGAACCCGGACATCCTCGGGCCCGGGGAGCGCTGCGCGTCGACGTCGAACCGGAACTTCGAGGGCCGGCAGGGTCCGGGTGGCCGCACGCACCTCGTCTCGCCTGCGGTCGCGGCGGCGACAGCCATCGCCGGGCACTTCGCGCTACCGGAGGATCTGTCGTGAGAGCCGTGAAGCGCGTGACCGGCCGCGCGATGCCGCTCGACCGCGCGGACGTCGACACCGACCAGATCATCCCGGCGCACTGGCTGAAGCGCGTGGAGCGCACCGGCTACGGCGCGGGACTGTTCGAAGCCTGGCGACGCGACGAGGCGTTCGTGATGAACGATCCGCGCTACGCGGGCGCGAACATCCTCGTCGCCGGCGCGAACTTCGGGAGCGGCTCGTCGCGCGAGCACGCGGTCTGGGCGCTCGAGGAGGCCGGGTTCCGCGCCGTCATCGCGCCGCGTCTCGCGGACATCTTTCGCGCGAACTGCCTCAAGAGCGGGCTCGTGCCGGTGGAGATCGAAGCTGATGCAGTCACGAAGCTCTTGCGCCTGGTCAAGAGCGATCCGCAGACAGAGATCACCGTCGACGTCGAAGGCCGCACGGTCGAAGCGCCGGGCGTGCGCGCGAGCTTCGCGCTCGATGACCACGCGCGCACGCGACTGCTCGAAGGCCTGGACGACATCGCTGTCACGCTCACGCACGCCGACGAGATCACGACGTACGAATCCTCGCGAGCGACCTGGTTACCGAGCCTCCGCGACTGACTTCCGCTCCGCGACCTAGGATTTCGTCTTCACCAAGGAGGTGCTCCCATGGCGGCCACACGTCAGGCGCGTGCAAAGTGGAACGGTGATCTCGCGACCGGCAGCGGTGAGGTTGGCGCGGTCTCGAGCGGCAAGTTCAGTGCGCTCCCCGTCTCGTGGGGTGCCCGGACCGAATCGCCGCAGGGAAAGACGAGCCCCGAGGAGCTGCTGGCCGCGGCTCACGCGAGCTGCTTCGCGATGGCGCTCTCTGCCGGCCTCGCGAAGGCCGGCACGCCGCCGGAGACGCTCGAAGTGACGTCGACGGTCACATTCGACAAGGTCGGCGCGGACTGGACCGTGGTATCGAGCGACCTGCAGGTGACCGGCGTGGTGCCGGGCCTCGACGAGGCCGGATTCGCCAAGGCCGCGGAAGGCGCGAAGGACGGCTGCCCGATCTCGCGGGCGCTCAAGAACAACGTGAAGCTCTCGGTCAAGTCCACGCTCGCGCCTTAGCGCGAGGGCGTGCCCCGCGCGACCGCGCTCCTTCCCGACCTCTCGCCGCTCCGCCGCCACAGGTCGTTCCGTCTCCTGTGGTTCGGACAGCTGGTCTCGCAGGGCGGTACGCAGGTGCGTCTCGTCGCTCTCCCGTACCAGATCTATCTGCTCACAGGATCATCGCTGCACGTTGGCCTCATCGGCCTTTTCCAGGCAATCCCGTTGCTGGCCCTGACGCTGTTTGGTGGTGTGATAGCCGACAGGGTCGATCGTGGGCGACTTCTCGTCGCGACGCAGACCGGATTGATGATGACGTCACTCGCCCTCGCGCTCGTGACCCAGTTCGGTTGGACCGAGCTCTGGTTCCTTTATGCGCTGACAGCGCTCGCCGCCGGCTTCTCGGCCATCGACCAGCCGTCGCGAGGTGCGCTCGTTCCGACCTTGGTCGATCGCGAGGACCTACCGGCAGCGATCGCGCTCAATCAGATGCTGTACCAGAGCGCGGCCG
>JALYLT010000049.1 GCA_030774095.1 Chloroflexota bacterium | reverse complement strand
CTGCCGTTCTCCGCGTGCATGCAGATGAGGCCGCCGATCTCCGCGGCGCGCGTGAGCGCCTTGAAGATCGATGCGTCGTCCACCATGAACACGCCCGGGTAGGCCATGAAGAGCTTGAACGAGGAGACGCCCTCTTTGACCATCGTCTCCATCTCGCGGAGCACCTTGTCCGAGACGTCGCGCACGATCATGTGCAGCCCGTAATCGATCACCGCCTTGCCGCTCGCCTTCTTGAGCCACAGATCGCGGGCCTTCTCGAGCGGCTCGCCCATGCCCTGCACCGCGAAGTCGACGATCGTCGTCGTGCCGCCGAACGCGGCCGCACGCGTGCCGGTCTCGAAGTCGTCGGATGCGAACGTGCCGCCGAACGGCAGCTCCATGTGGGTGTGCACGTCGATGCCGCCGGGGATCACGTACTTCCCCGTCGCGCTGATCGTCTTCGCGCCGCCCGCCTTCAGGCCCTTGCCGATCATGGCGATCTTCTCGTCCTCGACCAGTACGTCCGCCTTGTAGTTGTCGGTCGCGGTCACGATGGTCCCGCCGGTGATGAGCGTCTTCATCGGACCTCCCCTTCGAACGGCGGGATGCTAGTACCCAGCACTATGACGTGCGTCTCTTGGCAAAAGCCTCACTGATGGCATCGTCGGCGGCCCCCGCGCCAACCACTTTGGTGCCTGCAGGCGTGAGCAGAATGAAGAGCTCTGAGAAGGTCCCTTCACTTGGATAAGGTCCAGCCGACCAATTGTGTTTGTCTCTGAGTTCGGTGCTGAGTCGTTCGCGCGGGAGCTCCGTCCACTCGCCAGCGCGTCGACCTGATCGTCCGACCTCAACCGCCAGGCCCACCCACTCCGTTTCCAGTCCCCACTCGATGAGCGCGACCGTCTCCTCCGTAGTGCCGAGATGAAGATCCCACAACGATGTCCGTTCAGCGGCCGCGAGCAGAAGCCGCTGTCTCTCGATCTCGAGCGAGCTATGGCCGAGCGGCCCATCGCGCAGGGTCGTCCCCGCTGGCATGAACACCATCTGGAACGAAGGGTCATGAGAATTCCTGAGTCGTATCGCCCCGGGCAAGCGACCCGGTTCGACGATCCAATCCGCCGCAGGAGATCCAAGAACCGCCGTGACGTCCTCTTGCGATGCCCTCTGCAGCATGTCGGAGATCTGATCCGGGGTGCATCCGATCCAAGACTTCGGATCGCGAAGCTCGGGCGTGGGCAAGTCGTCATGCTATTCGCACCAGACACGCTCGAAGTGATCGAAAGGGCCGGGATCGCTCCCGGCCCTTTCGCTGTTCGCGGTGCATTCAGCCGCGGCCGTTTCCGTCGCCGCGCTGCGCGAGGCGTTGCATAAGCTGCGCGAGGTCGACACCGAGGAGCGACTTCGCGATCGCGGTCCCCTCGGCGGCCGTCTTCACGACCGTGTCGGTGATCTTCGATGCGCCGCTCGGGTCGATGACAGTGAGGTTCGCGATGTTGCCGAGCGGAGCCGCGGCCTCGCGGACGATCGGCGGGACGAGCGGCAGCGTCTGCAAGAGGATCGCCGCCTCGTCGAACTTGCGGTACGCGTCCGCGAGCAGCTCCTTGGCACGAGCCTCGGCCTGACCGCGCGCGAGGATGGCGGCGCCCTCGGCGTTGCCCGTGACCTCGGTGACCTCGGCCGCGGCCCGACCGCGTGCGATGGCGGCGGCACCGTCGGCCTCACCAGTGAGCTGGACCTGACGCGCCTGCGCCTCGGCAGCGAGGATCGTCGCCTGACGGAGACCCTCGGCACGCACGACAGCGGCGAGCCGCTCCGCCTCAGCAGGCTTGATCGTCGTCGCCAGCAGCTCCTTCTCGCGTCGCACGGCCTCGAGAACCGCGAGCTCGGTCTGCTGTTGCACGACGGCCTGCGACGCTTCAGCCTTCGCGAGCGGACCCGACTGGTCCGCGTCCGCCTGCGCCTTCGCCGTCACCTTGAGCGCCTCAGCGCGAGCGATCTCGCGGTCACGTTCGGCCTGGATGATCACGCGTTGCGCCTCGTTCTCCTTGACCGCTGCCTCCTGCGAGGCGTTCGCCTTCGCGATGCGGGCGTCGCGCTGCACGCTCGCGAGGTTCTTCTCGCCAAGCTGCTCGATGTAGCCCTTCGTATCGCGGATGCTCGTGATGGTGAGCGCGTCGATGTGAATGCCGCTCGCCTCCAGGTCGCCACGCGCCGCTTCGGACACCGCTTGCTGGAAGCGGTCGCGGTCGGTGATGAGCTCCTCGATCGTGAGCGTGCCGGCGATCGAGCGGAGCGATCCTTCGAGCACGTTCTTCACCATCGTCTCGATCTGGTTGTCCGGCTCGCCGATGAATCGCTCGGCCGCGGCCCGCAGCCGCTCCGGCTCTCGAGCGATCTTGAACATCGCCTGTCCGTTGATGAGGACACCGACACCCTGCTTGCTCACGGCGGCGTTCTCGTTCGTGAGTCCGATCTCGACCTGCCGTGCGGTGAGCTGCAGCCGCCCGACCTTGTTGACGAGGGGCCAGACGAACGTGCCGGCTCCGACTACGACCTTGACTCCATGGTCGTCAGAGCTCGTCACGTTCCCACTCGCGTCACGGACCTTGCTGCCGTGCGCACCGGAGATGACGAGCGCCTCGTTCGCACCGGCGACGCGGTAGCGGCCGCCCGCGAACAGCGCGATGAGGATGAGGATCCCGATGGCTGCGATGAGAAGTTGCACGATCGTGATCGACACAGTGATCCCTTCTTTCTTTCGCGAGGCCCGCCGTGTGCGTTACGGAGGCGGAAGGGACCGGACCGTGACAGCCATGCCGTGCACCGCGACGATCTCGACCTCGCGGCCGCGCGCGATGCTGTTCTCCGCCGTCGCGGGAAGCACCTGAATGGCTCCGTCATAGGTGAGTCGGACCGTGCCGCGGGCGCCCGCACCGATGCTGACTGTGACGACTGCGTGCCGTCCGATGAGCTCACGAAGCGCGGTCGGCGTCCGGCCTTCGGCGCGACCGAGCGCCGCGAAGATCCCGAGCGCCGTGGATGCGCCGGCGGCACCGAATCCAACGCCGATGAGCAGTTGGTCGGCTGCGTTCAGCTCCAGCGCCGCGCCGACGAGGCCACCGATCCCGAACATCGCGAGGAAACCCAGCAGGATCGGAGTCGCCGTCGCGTTGTCGCGGCGCATGAAAGGAAGGTGGACACGGAAGAGACGCATCGGGACCCGCAGCCGCAGGCGCGCACGCGCGCCCAGGCTCGACAGGATCAGAAAGGTGGTCCCGAGCAACGCCGAACTGGCGAAGACCAGCTCCAGGTCACTCTCGCTCATACCGGATCGCCAGCTTTCTCGGAATGCGGTGTTGCACCGCTGCTTCCAGGTCGAGCGTACCCCTGCCCGAGCAAGTCTTACGCGGTTTTGGAAAGGCAATTCCGCGAGATGGACTGCGCGTTTAGCGCGGATCTACTCGCAAGATCGCCTGCGCGTACGAAGGAGTCGTGAGGGTTCCCAGACTCGACCCGTCGCGGGTGTCGAGGATCGCGATCTTCGAGGCTTGGTTGTCCGCCGCGTAGAGCCGTGCGCCGTCCGGCGAGATCGCGAGATTGTCGAACTCACGGTCGCCGGCCCAGACGCGAGAGGTCAGGGTCCCGCGGTCGATGGCCGCGACGCCCTTGAAGCCCGCGGCGTAAATCGTGCGTTCGTCGGGCGAGAGCAGCGCTCCGGAGGTCACGTAACGCTTCGCGTTCGCAACTGGGAATAGGAAGCGACTGAGAGCCGAGAGCGCGTCGTCACTCGCGCGACTGACGGTGATCTGCGCGGTCCGACGCAGGCTCATCTTCTGCAGATCGATCTCGTCGACCACGCCGAGCGCGGGATTGACCGCGTATGCGGTGTTGCCATCGGGGGTGAGGACGAGCGACCACAGCAAGTACTTCTCGAAGTCCCACGACTTCTGCGCGATCGGAAGAGCGATCCTCTGCGTGCGCTTTGCCATGAGATCGACCGCGAGGATGAAGGGAGTGTCTGTCGCGCCGTAGGCGAGAAGATCGCCGCCATCTAGAGCGAAGAGCCACCGTCCATCCTTCGATGTGATGCCGCTCGAACGGAAGCCGTTCTGAGATCGGTTCGGCGCGGTGCCGAGCGCACCGGAGGGCAGCAGTGACGCCGTCCCGACGTCAAAGACGCGCAGCGAGGTCGCGCCCCCACCGTACTGGTTGAGGAAGATCGAGCCGCCGTCCGGAGCGATGGCGACGAACGCGTACGTCGACGCACTACGCAGCTCCGCCGCCGTCTCTATCGCGCCGGTCGACGTGTCGACGAGAACGATCTTCGTGACCCAGCCCTCGGCCAGCTGGTAGGGGCTATTGGTGAGGACGAGGTACTTACCGTCGTTGGTGATCACGCCACATCCGGACTCGACCGTCGCCGGGAGGAGATTCCCCTCCACAGTGAAGGCGCGGATCTCACGTCCCGTGGCGACCTCCGAGACATGGAGCTTCGTCTGCGCCGCGCCGTTGATGCGCTCGGTCCAGAAGAGCGTCGATCCATCGATGGACATCACCGCGTCCGTGTACGCGCGCATCTTGTCGCCGGTCCGCGCGTCGATCACGACGATCTCCGAAGCGGCCGAGTTCGTAAGCGACCTGATATGCAGGACGTCGTTGCTGATGTTCGTAGGTCGCGGGCTGGCCGTCGGCTCGACAGAAGCGGCTGGCGTGGCAGTTGGGCGTGGCGCGGCGACCTGCGCTGTGCACGCCACAACGAGGAATGCGAGCGCGGAGGCAGCCACCCGCCGTGGCCGGATGTTCATCTCATCCCTCATACAACGCCACGCGGTGAGGGTTCCCTGGGAGCGGCCGAGCTAGCGAAGCGAATCCGCCAGCACCACGAGCTCCGGGACGCTCCGGCTCAACGATTCGAGGCGGTACGAGACGCCAAGCTCGGTCCAGTTCACGACGGTGAGCCCCTCGACCGACGCGATGCCCATGGTGCCGCGGATGGCGACGACCGCGCGAAGCGATGCCGGTGGCGGCTCGTTCGCGAGCCAGTCAGGGAACGCCGAGAGCTCGACGTCGGTCACGCTCGTCGGGAGCGAGAGAGCGGAGAGCTGGGGTCGTGGTGCGAGCAGCGCGCCCGTCGCCCTCGGAGTCGCGGTCGGCGCGGGCGCGGGCTCACTCCCGCTCCGCTGCTGCGACAGCAGCGCGGCGGCAGCCAGGGCGGTCCCGATGGCGATGAGCGCGATCCGCTGCCACAGCCTGGTGCCCCGCTCCTTGCGATCGAGATCGATGAGTACGGAGTGGCGATCAGTACCCGACATACACGACGCGCAATTCCGTAAAGAAGTCGAAGGCCGCGGTGCCGCACTCCCGATCGCCGAAGCCCGAGTCCTTCACGCCACCGAAAGGCACCTGTGCCTCGCCGCCGACGGTCGGGATGTTCACATGAAGCATTCCGGCCTCCGACTCCTCGGCGTAGCGGAACGCCGTGCGCAGATCGCGCGTGTAGATCGAAGAGGACAGTCCGTACCCGACGGAGTTCGCGGCCGCGAGCGCGCTCTCGAAGTCGTTCGCGGGAATGATGCTCACCACGGGTCCGAAGATCTCCTCCTGCGCCACGCTCATGTTCGGGTCGACGTCGGCGAAGATCGTCGGCTCGACGAAGTAGCCGGCTTTCAGGTCCGGCTTCGACGGAGCGCTGCCATCACGAATGACGCGCGCGCCCTCCCTCTTCCCCGCCTCGATGCGCTCGCGCACTTTGCGAAGCTGCGTGTCGTCGACGATCGGCCCCAGACGCACGCCGTCCACGAGACCGTCGCCCGCGCGCCAGGTGTCAGCCTTCGCCGCGAGCAGCTCGGTGAAGTCGACGAGGCGCGAGCGCACGACGACGGCGCGGCTCGTCGCGGTGCAACGCTGGCCGGTGGCGCCGAAGGCGCCGCCCGCGACGCTCTCCGCGGCCTTCTCGAGGTCCGCGTCGTCCATGACGATCACCGCGTTCTTTCCGCCCATCTCGAGCTGCACCTTGCAGAGCCGCTGCGCGGCCTGAGCGTAGAGGCGCCGGCCGACCGCATTCGAGCCCGTGAAGGAGATCGCCTTCACGCGGTCGTCATCGATGATCGCGCGCGAGAGCGCGTCGCCTGGCCCGAGCACCATATTCAGGACGCCGTCCGGCACGCCACCGTCGATGAAGCACTGCACGACCTGCGCGGCACAGAGCGGCGTGAGCGTCGCGGGCTTGAACACCACGGCGTTCCCGGCGACGAGCGCTGGCGCGATCTTCCAAGCCGGGATCGCGACCGGGAAATTCCACGGCGTGATGCACGCGACGACCCCGAGTGGATCCCGCACGGTGTAGATGAAGGTGCCGCGCTGCGTTGACGGGATCGTCTCGCCGGTGAGGCGCGAACCCTGCGCCGCCGCGAAACGCACGTTCGCGACCGCGCGATCGACCTCGCCGAGCGACTCGGGCAGTGTCTTGCCCTCTTCCTCAGTGAGCAGGCGCGCGAGCTCCACACGCCGCCGCTCCATGAGGTCCGCCGCTTTGCGCACCATGTCGCCGCGCTGCGGCGACGGCGTCCGCCGCCACTCCTGATACGCGGCGGCGGCCGCGTCGATCGCGTGCACGACGTCCGCTGGCGTCGAGACGGTCGCGTCGCCGAGCGACTCGCTGCTGCGCGCCGGATTCACGTCGCGCACGCGCTCGCGCGAAGTCGACTCGACCCACGCGCCCCCGATGTAGTTCAGCGCCGGAAGCGTCATGGCGCTACGGCTTGACCATGTCGTCGTACATGTCGGGACGACGGTCGCGGTAGAACTGCCAGGTGTTGCGCACCTCGCGCACGAGATCCATGTTCAGGTCCGCGACGAGGAGCTGCTCGTCCGTCTCCGACGCCTGCGCGATGATCTTGCCGCGCGGGTCGGCGAAGTACGACGAGCCGTAGTACTCATTCGGTCCGAACTCCTTCTCCTGCCCGACCCGGTTGATCGTCCCGACCCAGTAGCCGTTCGCGATCGCGTGTGCGGTCTGCTCGATGAACCACAGATGCATCGAGAGGCCACGCGATGTCGCGGACGGGATGAACACGAGCTCGGCGCCGTGCAGCCCGAGCATGCGTGCACCTTCAGGGAAGTGGCGGTCGTAGCAGATATAAACACCGACCTTGCCGACGGCCGTGTCGAACACCGGGTAGCCCATGTTCCCGGGACGGAAGTAGAACTTCTCCCAGAACCCATTCACGTGCGGGATATGAGTCTTCCGGTATTTGCCGAGGTACTTGCCGTCGGCGTCGATGACGGCGGCGGTGTTGTAGTAGACGCCGACTTGGTCCTCTTCGTACATCGGCGCGATCAGCACCATCGAATGCTTCTTCGCGAGCTCCTGCATGAGCTTGGTCGTCGGGCCGTCGGGGATCTTCTCCGTGTACGAGTAGTGCTTGGTGTCCTGCACCTGACAGAAATAGGGCCCGTAGAAGAGCTCCTGAAGGCACATGACCTGCGCGCCCTGCTGCGCCGCCTGCTCGATGTACTTCACGTGCTTGGCGACCATGGAGTCCTTGTCGCCGGTCCAGGCAACCTGGACGAGCGCCGCCTTCACGGTGGTCATCTCGCCCTCCCCTTTCGAACTTTCGCTTGGCCGCGATGCTAGTCCACGACCCGGACGCATAGCATCGAGAGCGTGGTCGCCGCGATCGAGATCAACGCTGTCAGCGCCGGTTATGGGTCGGGTGCGGTCGTCAGCGACGTCGACCTGACGATCGGCGCCGGCGAGGTCGTCGCGCTCGTCGGACGGAGCGGAACAGGCAAAACGACCATCCTTCGGCTCGCGGCCGGGCTCATCGCGCCGTCCACGGGGACGGTCCGGCTGCTCGGCGGCGCGCCAGACAATGCCCGTCGCAGGAAGCGGCTGGGCCTCGTGGCCCAGGACGCGCGCCTTCATCCCTGGCGAACTGTTCTCGACAACGTGCGGCTCGCGCTCGAGGTGAACGCGAACGCGCGGGTGAACGGACACGTCTCACCGTCGGAATGGCTCGCGCGAATGGGTGTCGCGGATGCGGCGGACGCGTATCCGCATCAGCTGTCGGGCGGCATGCGCCAGCGTGTAGCGCTCGCACGCGCACTCGTCATCGATCCCGAGGTGCTGCTCATGGACGAGCCGCTGGCATCGCTGGACGAGCTCACGCGGGAGGATCTGCGGATCTTGCTCCTGCGGATGTGGGAGGCGACAGCGCGCTGCGTCCTGTACGTGACGCACGATGTCGAAGAGGCGGTCCTGCTCGCGGACCGCGTCGCGGTCCTGGCTGGAAGACCAGCGCGCCTTGTCGCCGAGGTTGCGGTCAACCTGCCCCGTCCTCGTTCAACTGCGCTTCGCCGCGCACCGCTCTTCTACGACATCGTCGAAGAGGTGAGAGCGCACCTCGCATGAACCGCGGACCGCGACGGACATTCGTCGACATCGCCGTGGCGCTCGCCGCGCTGTTCGCGCTTGCCGTCGCGCTCGAGATCGTGACGCGCGTCTTCCGCATCCCTCCCTACCTGCTCCCCGCGCCGTCGGCCGTCGCGGCGCGCCTCGTGGCGGATGCGCCGCTGTTCACGCGTGAAGCAGCGATCACCGTCGCCGAAGCCACGGGTGGGTTCGCGCTCGGCACGAGCACGGCGTTCGCCGCCGCGGCGCTGATGGCACAGTCACGCCTGCTGGAGCGAACGCTCTTTCCCATCGCGATCCTGGTGAAGCTGACACCGATCGTCGCGATCGCGCCGCTCTTCACGCTGTGGTTCGGTTTCGGCACCGGGCCGAAGGTCGCCATCGCCGCCCTCATCACGTTCTTCCCGATGCTCGTCAACGCGTTCGCCGGCCTCCGCTCATCCGACCCGCAGGAGCTCGCGTTCCTCGAGACGCTCGGTGCGACGCGAACCGAGATCTTCCGTTTGCTGCGCTTCCCCAGCTCGTTGCCATTCCTCTTCTCGGGCGCGCGCATCTCGCTCAATCTGGCGCTGATCGGTGCGGTCATCGCCGAGTGGACCGGCGCGGACCGCGGCCTCGGCCGAGTGATCTTCGTAGCGAACGCGAATCTCGACCTCACCGCGCTGTTCGGCGCCGTGCTCGCGCTGGCAGCGATCGGCATCGCGGCGAACGCGATCGTCGGCGCCGCGGAGCGTCGCGTGCTGCACTGGCATCCGCTGGCGGTCACGAGTTGAGGTTTCTAAGGCTCGTCGCCACGGTGTTGGTCGTCGCGTGCTCCGCCACGACCGCGCCGCCGGCACCAAGCGCGTCGTCCACGCCTCGACCGCTCGAGGCCGTCACGTTCATGGCCGGCTTCAAGCCGCAGGCGGATCTCCCGTTCGTTGGCGCGTACATCGCGCAGGAGCGTGGATATTTCCGCGACCAAGGCCTCGAGGTGACGATCCAGCATTCCGCTGGATCGGGCGAGCACATCCGTCTGCTCGGCACCGGCGCGATCCAGTTCTCGACCGGCTCGGCGGGCGATGTGATGAAGCGCGTCGCCGACGCCGGGGTGCCGCTCGTCAGCGTCGCCGTCATCGGGCAGCGCGGCGAACAGGCCTACGCCGTCCGAGCGGACTCACCGATCCAGACGCCGAAGGATTGGGAGGGCCGTTTGGTCGGCTTCAAGTCGACGGTGAGCGCCGACTATCTCGCCCTGCTGAAGATCGCGGGTGTTGACCGCGCGAAGATCCGCGAGGTCGCCGTCGGCTTCGATCCGCGTGTCCTCGCACTCGGCCAGGTCGACGTGTATCCCGTGTTCACCGCGAACGAGCCCGACACGCTCGATCGGCTCGGGATACCCGTGCGCCTCTTCGAACCGTGGCGGTACGGCGTGCCCGCACTCGGGCTCACCTACATCACGACGCGCGACATGGTGGACGGTCGCGCGGACACCGTGCGTCGCTTCCTCCGCGCAGCGCTGAGGGGTATCGCCGACGCGGTCGCCGACCGCGCCGCGGCGGTCGACATCGTGATGAAGTACGCGCAGGGCGAGGACCCGGCGCATCAGCGCTACATGCTCGACACGGAGATCGACGCGGCGCTCACCGATCTCACACGAGCGCAGGGAATCGGTGCCACGACGCGCGACCAGTGGTCCAACCTTCACGATGTGCTCGCGAGCAACGGCGCCATCTCCAAGCGCATCGACGTCGATACAGTGTTCACGGACCGCTTCACCAAGGAGCTGTACAAGGACGGCCGCCTCGTGTGGCCGGGCCCTTGAGCGAGCGCACTACAGAGCTCGACTGGCTTCTCAGCTTCTCCGATGCGGCGCGCGGTGTTGGCTGGAACACGCGCTCGAACCCGTCGCTCGAGTGGAACCTTCGTCGTACGCGCGTTCTGCTCGATCTCCTAGGCGGGCCTGACCGGCAGCTCGCGGTCGTTCTCGTCGCGGGCACTAAGGGAAAGGGCTCGACCGCCGCGCTGCTAGCGAGCCTCCTCGCGGCGTCCGGCGTCCACGCCGGGCTGTTCACCAAACCGCATCTGCAGAGCTATCGCGAACGCGTGCGGGTCGACGGCGCAGCCATATCCTCCGCGGATCTCGACGCGCGGATCGCCGAGCTGCGCCTCCACGTCGCTCGGTTGCAACGGCTCTTGCCTCGCGCAGGGCAGCCGACGACCTTCGAGCTCACGACGGCGCTCGCGTTCGCTCACTTCGCGGCGCACGGATGCGCGGTCGCGGTCATCGAGGTCGGGCTCGGTGGGCGCTTCGATGCGACGAACGCGACCGATCCGCACGTCTCGGTGATCACGCCGATCAGCCACGACCACATGCGCGAGCTTGGCACGAGCGTCCGTCGCATCGCCTCTGAGAAGGCGGGCGTCCTGCGACCGGGACGTGTCGCGGTCTTCGCCCAACAGAACGCTGCTGTCGCCGCCGTGCTCCACAAGGCCGCTGCTGCCTTAGCGGCCGTGCCGCGCGTAATCGCGCCGCTTTCGTCAGCCGCCGCGAAGCGACATGGGCTCGCGCTGCGCGGGGCGCACCAGCGTCAGAACGCGGCGGTTGCTATCGCGGCCGCGCGCGCGCTCGCGGAGCACGGCATCTCGTTCCGCGAAGACGCGATCGGGCGTGGTCTGCGGCAGTTGCGCTGGCCCGGCCGATTCGAAGTGGTCCCGGGCGGGCCACCGATCGTGCTCGATGGCGCGCACAACGACGGATCCGCCGCAGCGCTCGCGGACGCTCTTCGTGCCGAGTCACCACGCGGCGGCGTCCGTTTGATCGTCGGAATGATGCAAGAC
>JALYLT010000048.1 GCA_030774095.1 Chloroflexota bacterium | reverse complement strand
CCACAGATCGGACGCACGCACGGGCGGCACGCCGAGCCGATCACGTTCGGCTTCGCGATGGCGGAGTACGTCTCGCGCCTTGGCGACCGCGTCGAGTTCCTGCGCTCGGTCGCGCGGCGCCTGCCCGGCAAGCTGTCCGGCGCGGTCGGCGTGTACAGCGCGATGGGTCTCCTGACCGCGGACGCGCGCGCCCTCGAGCGGCGCTTTCTCGGCGCCCTCGGCCTTAACCCACGCTCGAGCTCGACGCAGATCGTCGAGCCCGAGGGCTGGACCGACCTCGCGCACGCCTGCGTCACCGCGCTCGGCGTCATGGCGAATCTCGCTGACGACATGCGCCAGCTGCAGCGCACCGAGATCGGCGAGGTCGCCGAGTCGTTCGCGGCCGAGCAGGTCGGCTCGTCGACGATGCCCCACAAGCGCAACCCGGTGTCGTTCGAGAACGTGAAGTCGATCTGGAAGGCGATGGCGCCGCGCGTGATGACGACCTATCTCGATCAGATCAGCGAGCACCAACGCGACCTCACGAACTCGGCGTCGCAGCGCTTCCTCGGCGAGATCATCGCCTCGACCGCGTATGCCGCCGGGCGGATGGCCGGGTCGCTCGAAGGGATCCGCGTCGACCGCGATCGGCTCAAGGCGAATCTCGCGATGTCGCGCGGTGCGATCGTCGCGGAGCCCCTATACGTGCTGCTCGCGAAGTACGGCCACCCTGACGCGCACGAGGCGGTGCGCCGGCTCACGCTCGAAGCGGAGCGCGGCTCGCGGTCGGTGCTCGAGGTCGTGGCGCAGGACGCCGAGCTGCGCGACTACCTCACCAAGCTTTCGCCCGAGGAACGACGGGTCCTCGAGCGCCCCGAGGACTACCGCGGACTGGCCGCCGACGTCGCGCGCGACGTCGCCTCGACGTGGCGCGAGCGACTTAAAGGAGTCCTCCCCGAGTGAACACGCTGATCGAGAGCAATGTCCCCGGCGCGACGCTCTTCCGGCGCGGCAAGGTGCGAGACGTGTACGAGGCCGGCGGCGACCGGCTCGTCATCGTCGCGAGCGACCGGCTCTCGGCGTTCGATGTCGTGCTCCCGACGCCGATCCCGGATAAGGGCCGCGTGCTCACCGAGATCTCCAGTTTCTGGTTCGACCGCACCGAGCGCGTCGTCCCGAATCACCTGATCTCGACGAACATCGACGATCTGCCTGCGGTGTTCCGCGAGGTCCCGGAGCTCGACGGCCGCGCCGTGCTCGTGAAGCGCTGCGAGCGGATCGATGTCGAGTGCGTCGCGCGCGGCTACATCGCTGGTTCCGGCTGGACCGAGTACAAGGCGCTCGGCACGGTCGCGAGCGAGACCTTGCCGAAGGGTCTGCAGGAGTCGCAGCGCCTCGACGAACCGATCTTCACGCCCGCCACGAAGGCCGTGACCGGCCACGACGTGAACATCTCTCGCGCGCAGCTGTCGTCGTTGGTCGGCAGCGAGCTCGCGAAGAAGCTCGAGGAGGTCACCCTGGAGCTCTACCGCAAGGCGCATGCGTACGCGCTCGGTCGCGGGCTGATCCTCGCCGACACGAAGTTCGAGTTCGGGTTCTACGACGGGAAGCTCACCCTCATCGATGAGGCGCTCACCCCGGACTCGTCGCGCTACTGGGACGCCGCGACGTACAAGCCCGGTATTGCTCCGCCGTCCTATGACAAGCAGTACGTGCGCGACTTCCTCGTGAGCACCGGCTGGAACAAGGAGCCACCGGCGCCGGCGCTGCCGCCCGAGGTCGTCAAAGGTACGAGCCAGCGTTACCGCGAGTGCTACGGAAAGCTGACCGGCGAGGAGTGGTTCGGATGATCTTCGTCGCGACGATCCGCGTGCTGCCCAAGGCCGAGGTGCGCGACCCGCAGGGCGAGGCCGTGCGCGGCGCGCTGCGGTCGCTGGGACTCGCCGTGTCCGACGTTCGCACCGGCAAGGAGATCGTGGTCACGTTCGAGGCCGCCAGCGAGGTCGCGGCGCGCGAGGCCGTTCGTCTCATGGGCAACGAGCTGCTCGCGAACCCCGTGATCGAGGACTACGCCTACGAGCTGAAGGAGGGCGTGCCCGCATGACGCGCGTCGCGATCCTCCGCTACCCGGGCACGTGGAGCGAGCGCGACTTCCAGCACGCGCTCTCGCTCGTGCCGGAGGTCGAGAGCGACATCCTCTGGCACGAGGACGCCGACCTCGCCGGCTACGACGCCGCGATCGTTCCGGGCGGGTTCACCTACGGTGACTACGTTCGCGCGGGAGCGATCGCGAAGCTATCGCCGGCGACACATGCGCTGCGCCGCTTCGCCGACGCGGGCAAGCTCGTGCTCGGCTCGTGCAACGGTTTCCAGATCCTCTGTGAGGCCGGGCTCCTGCCCGGCGCGCTCGTGCGCAACCGCGGCCTCGAGTTCCGCTGCGACTGGGTCCACATGCGCGTCGAGAACGACGCAACGCCGTGGACCGCGGGTCTGCGCGGCGCCGTCCTGCGGATGCCGATCGCGCACGGCGAGGGCTGCTGGGTCGCCGACGACGAGACGCTCTCCGACGTCGAAGCGCGCGGGCAGGTCGTCTTCCGCTACACCGACGAGCGCGGTGGGGCCACGGCCGCGGCGAATCCCAACGGATCGATCGCCAACATCGCCGGGGTCTGCAACGAGGGGCGGAACGTCGTAGGCCTCATGCCTCACCCGGAACGGTGCTCGGAAGCCCTCTTAGGGGGGACCGACGGGTATCGGGTCCTCGCCAATCTGGCCCCGGCTATGGCAGGCACGGCTCCTGCCATATATAGATAGGTATAGAGATGGACCTTTTCGAGAAACAGGCCCAACTCCAGTCGCTCTTTCAGACGAGCCCGGTCGACGCTGCCTACGGCCAGGGCACTCCCGCCGCACGCAAGCTGGCGGGCGCGTTCGCCGATCAGAGCGTCGGCCTCCTGCTCCTGGACAAGGTGAAGACCAACGAGTTCTTCGACTACCAGGTGTATTTCGTGAGCGAGCTGTCGAAGACTCTCGAGACCGAGGGCCTAGACGTCGTGATCCTCAACCAGGCCTCGCTCCTCCAGCGCGCGCAGGTCATCCGCAGCTGGAGCCTCCTCTTCCAGCGCGACCACAAGCGCCGGGTCCAGTGGGAGGCGCGCGCGGTCATGGAGTACCTCGAGTTCCAGAAGTACGACGACATCCAGAGCAAGGCGCTCGCGGAACGCACCAAGGGCGAGCGCTTCGCGATCGACGCCGAGTACGTGTTCGCGCGTCTCGCGCGCCTGCGCGAGTACACGCAGCTCCTCTCGGACCTTCGCCCGATCGAGCGCACGAAGTTCCGCTCGGACCCCAAGCTCTACGGACTCGCGCAGTGGTATCTGCAGCAGGCGGTGGAGCTGCTCTTCGGGACCGGCGCGTATCTGGTGATGGCGCTCGCATTGCCGAAGCCCGAGGCCTACCACGACATCCTCGACGCGATCGGCAAGCACGGGATCATCGACAAACAGCTCGCCTACCGTCTCGAGCACCTCGCGAGCCTGAGGAACCTGCTCGCGTATGACCGCGAGCAGACGGACATCGACGAGGTGTACACGCAGGTCCAAACTCGCGTTCCTGATCTGCTCGCGTTCGCCGATCAGATCGAACGCTTCATCGGAGCCGACGCCGCGGTATGAGCTCGTCCCCTGTGCTCACGGGGGCGGAAACGGCGCAGCCTAAGTTGGACATCCTTTCCGAGGTCGGTCTCACTCCATTCGAGGGCGCCCGCGTGCGCGAGCTCGTCGGCCGCGAGCCCAACGAGCTCGAGTGGGCGATGTTCGGCGCGATGTGGAGCGAGCACTGCGCCTACAAGCATTCGAAGAAGCTGCTCCGGAGCCTGCCAACGAAAGGCGCCCGCGTCGCGCTCGGTCCAGGCGAGAACGCCGGCGCCGTCGATCTCGGCGACGGGCTGCTGTGCGCGTTCAAGGTCGAGAGCCACAACCATCCCTCGGCGGTCGAGCCATATCAGGGCGCGGCCACCGGGGTCGGCGGGATCCTGCGCGACGTCTTCGCGATGGGCGCTCGGCCCGTCGCGGTGCTGAACGCGCTGTTCTTCGGACCACCGAGCGTGCCGCGCGCGAGGCGCCTGCTGTCAGGTGTGGTCGGCGGCATCTCCTATTACGGGAACTGCGTCGGCATCCCGGACGTCGGTGGTCACGTTTCGTTCGAGACCTGCTATCTGGAGAACCCGCTGGTGAACGCGATGTGCGTCGGGCTCGTGCGCCGCGACCGCCTCTCGCGCGCGAACACTGCGAAGCCGGGGAGCGCCGTGTATCTCGTGGGCTCGGACACCGGCCGTGACGGGATCTCCGGGGCCTCGCTGCTCGCGAGCTTCGAGCTGGGCGCGCAGGACGACGCGAAGCGGCCATCCGTGCAGGTAGGGAATCCGTTCCTCGAGAAGCTGCTGATGGAAGCGACGCTCGAGCTGGTGGAGCTCGGTGCGGTGGAGGCCGTACAGGATCTCGGCGCCGCAGGATTGACGTGCGCCTCGAGCGAGCTGGCCGCACGAAGCGGCGTCGGCATGCGCATCGACGTCGACAAAGTGCCGCGACGCGCGAAACCGATGTCGCCCTACGAGGTGATGCTCAGCGAGAGCCAGGAGCGGATGTTGGTGATCGCACGACCCGGTCGCGAGTCGGAGGTCGAGCGGGTCTTCCGTCAATGGGAGCTGCACGGCGTACGCATCGGCGAAATCACCCAAGACAAGGTGCTGACCATCTGGAGCGGCGACGAGATCGTCGCGACGCTCCCGCCGGCGCTGCTAGCGGACGAAGCTCCCGAGTACGACGTCTCGAAGTGGGCCAAGCAGCCGCGAAGCGGCGACCGAGGCAACGTCGCCGCCGCGTCGCAATCAGGCGGACCACTACACAAGATCGGGCTCGAACTGCTTGATCTGCTCGCATCTCCGGCAGTCGCGTCAAGGGCCTTGATCTATCGCACCTATGACCAGATGGTCGGCACAGACACTGTTCTTGGTCCGGGCGCCGATGCGGCCTTGCTCCGTATTAAAGGACGCGAGGACGGCATCGCGATCGCGATCGACGCCCAGCCGCGCGTTGCCGCGCTCGATCCCTTCGTCGGTGCGGCATCCGCCGTCGCGGAAGCCCTGCGCAACATCGTCTGTGTCGGGGCCGAGCCGCTCGCCATCACCGACTGCCTTAACCTCGGCAATCCCGAGCGGCCCGAAGGCGCCTGGCAACTGCAGCGCACCATTGAGGGGATCTCAGCGGCGTGCGACGCACTCGGCGTTCCGGTCGTCTCGGGGAACGTGTCCTTATATAACGCGACGCGCGGCGCGGACATCTGGCCGACCGCCGTGATCGGTGCGGTGGGTCATATCGACGACGTGGCGCGTCATATTCCGGTCACGTCGGGCCGCCCGGGCGATGTCGTGATGCTCGCGGGCAGCGCGAACGTGTCGGTCGGCGCCTCCACCTATGGCGCGCAGATCGGTGTCCACGAGGGCCCCGTCGCGATCGACCTCGCGCTCGAGGCGCGCCTGCAGCGTTTCGTGCTCGCCGCCCACCGGGCTGGCGCGGTCCGTGCCGCCCACGATCGTGCTGAAGGCGGCCTCGCGGTCGCGCTGGCCGAGATCGCGCTGCGGGATCGGATCGGGATGAAGGTCGTCCTGCCGGCCGTCCGCGGGATCGACAGGCGCGTCGCGCTCTTCGGTGAAGGTCCGTCGGGCGTGGTCCTCGTACTCGGCCCATCGTTGGAGTCGCAGGTTCGCGCGCTCGCGGCCCAGCACGACGTTGCGGTGTGGACTCTGGGTACGATCGGCGGAGATCTGCTTGAGATCGCGCCAGTGTTGGGGATGCCGATCGCGGCGCTCCTCGATGCGCATGGCAACGGGCTCGCGCGAGCGCTGGGGAGGGAGGTCTAGCCATGTGTGGCATTTGCGGTATCTGGAGTCCGCGCGACCAGGCCATCGCCGACCCAGCAGAGGCCGCCCGCCTGATGTTCTTCTCCTTATATGCACTGCAGCACCGGGGTCAGGAGTCGGCGGGCATCGCCGCGACCGACGGGCGCGATCTCCGGGTCGTGCGCCGCATGGGCCTCGTCGGCCAGGTGTTCAGCGAGCCGGACCTCGGCGTGCTGACCGGCCGCGCCGCCATGGGCCATACGCGCTACTCGACGACCGGCGCATCGAAGATCCAGAACGCGCAGCCGTTCACCGTGCGTGCCGACGGGCTCGGCGAGCTCGCGATCGCACACAACGGCAATTGCATCAACGCCCGCGAGATCCGCGACGATCTCGCTGCCGAGGGCGTCCACTTCGTCACCTCGTCCGACACGGAGGTCGTCGCGCAGGCGATCGTGCACGCGAGCGGTGCCTCCTGGGATGAGCGGATCGCGCACGCGCTCCCGACGCTCGTGGGCGCGTGGTCCCTCGTCCTGCTGACCCCGACGGCGCTGTACGCGATCCGCGATCCCCTCGGCGTGCGGCCCCTCAGCCTTGGGCGCAAGGGCGGCTCGTGGCTGGTCGCCAGCGAAACGTGTGCGCTGGACACGATCGGTGCGCAGTTCGTGCGCGACGTCGCGCCCGGCGAGGTCCTGCGGATCGATGATCGCGGCCCGGTCACGATCGCCGACCTCTCATCGCAGGAGCGCCGCGGGCTCTGCATCTTCGAGCACGTCTATCTCGCGTCGGCCTCGAGCCGGCTCAGCGGCGTCTCGGTGTATGCGACGCGCGAGCGGATGGGCGAGATCCTCGCCGACGAGCATCCCGCGGAGGCCGACGCCGTGATCCCGGTGCCGGACAGCGCCATCCCCGCGGCCGTCGGGTACGCGCGGCGCAGCGGCATCCCCTTCCACGAGGGACTCATCAAGAACCGCTACATCGGCCGAACGTTCATCCAACCGTCGGACGAGCTGCGCCGGCACAACGTCGCGCTCAAGTACAACGCGCTGTCCGACGTGCTCGAAGGCAAGCGCATCGTCGTGGTGGACGACTCGATCGTCCGCGGCAACACCAGCGGTCCGATCGTCGACCTGCTTCGACGCAACGGCGCGAAGGAAGTCCATATGCGCATCTGCTCGCCGCCGATCCAGCACCAGTGCTTCTTTGGCGTCGACATGGCGAGGCGGAGCGAGCTCATCGGGTCTCGGCTCGACGTCGAGGGGATCCGCCGGCATATCGGCGCGGATACGCTCGGCTATCTCTCGCTCGCCGGCATGGTGAGCGCAACGGGTGGGACGACCGAGGAGCACTGCACCGCGTGCTTCACCGGCGACTACCTCGTGCCGGTGCAGCTCGAGCTCGAGAAGAGCGTCCTCGAGACCGAGCCGGCGTGACCGAGCTCACCTACCGCGCGACGGGCGTCGACCCCACGCGCGCCGAGAGGTCGCTCGCGCAGGTGCGCGAGCGCATCGCGCGCACGAAGACGCCCGAAGTCATCGGCGATATCGGCGCGTTCGGTGGGCTGTTCGCCTCACCGGGCAAGGACCGCGTGCTGGTCGCGACCACCGATGGCGTGGGCACCAAGCTCGAGGTCGCGCGTCTTCTGGATCGGCATGAGGTTGTCGGCACCGATCTCGTCCACCACTGCGTGAACGACGCCCTCGCGATGGGCGCCGAGCCGCTCTTCTTCCTCGACTACTTCTCCACTTCGCGCATCGACCCCACTGTGTTCGCGCGCGTCGTCGGCGCGATGGCCGATGCCTGCGCCGCGCACGGCTGCGCGCTGCTCGGCGGCGAGACGGCGGAGATGCCGGGGATGTACGGCCCGGGCGCGTACGACGTCGCGGGCTTCCTGGTCGGGATGGTCGCGCGTGACGGGATCCTCCGCCCCGAGTCCGTGCGAGAGGGCGATGCGTGCATCGGCCTTCCGTCCAGCGGGCTTCACACCAACGGCTACACGCTCGCGCGCGCGATCGTCTCGCGGATCGCCGGCGCGCAGGCCCGCGACGTGCGTGACGTGCTCACGACGCCGCATCCGGAGCTCGGCGGTGGCACGCTCGGTGACGCGCTCCTCGCACCGCACACCAGCTATCTGAGGCAGTTCCGCGCGCTGTCGTCAGCGGCGCACGTGCGCTCGATCGCGCATCTCACGGGCGGCGGCTGGGAGGGCAACCTTCCGCGCGCGCTCCCCGCGGGCCTCGGGGCGGCCATCGACCGGAGCTCGTGGGAGGTCCCGGCGATCTTCCGCGTCCTCGCGGAGCTGGGCACCGTTCCCGAGCGCGACCAGTGGGACACCTGGAACATGGGCATCGGGCTGATCGTGATGGTGCCCTCGAGTGACGCAGCCGCGGCGCTGCGCTCGGTGCCGGGGGCGGTGCAGGTCGGTCGCGTGGAAGCCGCGAGCGGACCGCGGCGCGTGCGCTGGGCGTCCCGATGACGCTGTCCGTCGGCGTTCTCGTTTCGGGCCGCGGGACGAATCTGCAGGCGATCCTCGACGCGTGCGTCACCGGCGTGCTTCCCGCGCGTGTCGTCTTCGTCGCATCGAATCGCGCCGGCGTGCCCGCACTGATCCGTGCTTCGCGCGCGCGAGTGCCGAACGCGGCATTCACCGCGGACGAATACGGATCGCGCGCGGCCGCGCAGGCCGCGATGGCCGATGCGCTGGTGCGAGCCGGATCGCGACTCGTCGTGCACGCCGGCTTCGATCACATCCTCGGTCCCGAGTACTTCGTGCGCCTGGCGAGTGTGCCGATCATCAACGTCCACCCGGCGCTCCTGCCGCTGTTCGGCGGGCGAGGCATGTTCGGTGACCGAGTTCACGCGGCAGTGCTCGCCGCAGGCGCGACGGAGACCGGTGTCACCGTTCACCGGGTGCATCCGGACACGATCGACCTCGGAGAGATCGTCGTGCAGCGCCGCGTGCCAGTTCAGCCGGGCGACGATGTGTCGACGCTGTCGGCGCGTGTGCTCGCCGAGGAGCACAAGGCCATCGTCGACGCTATCCGGACCTTCGCTGCGTAGGCTCGCTGCGTAGCACCGCCGGAGCGGTGCGGGCTCAGCGTCCGGTGATCAGCGTCGAGATGCCCGCGAAGGTGGCGAGGTCGAGCACGACGGCGGTGACGACGGCGACGACCACCCGCATGCCGTGCATCGCCGGCGAGGTCGACACGACCGGTGGTGTGATGGTCACGAAGCTGTAGTTCTGGCGACGCAAACTGTGCCCTGCGCTCACTACTTCCCCCAAGCCTCTCGCCTCACCGATCCCCACCGGTAAGGCTCCCACTCTGCCGCTTGTCACCCTGGACCCCGGCCGCACCACTGGGCAATAGGCTCCCCCGAGCGAGTGGTCCTGGTACTTCTGAACGCGCGCTGAACGCAACTGCCTAGGACGGCCGGAGCACCATCAAAACGATGATCGCGAGCACCACGACGTTCTCGATGCGGCTCACCGCGACGTTGCGCGGGCGACGCAGCTCGCGCACCACCGCCGCGTCGTCGCCGGCGGCAGTCGCGCGGTCGATCTTCGCGCCGACGCGTGTCCAGAAGAAGATGCCGGTCGCGACGATGACGACGAACAGAACGATCGCCACGAGCACCCAACCCGAAAGGAGCGAATACCCGAAGACCACCGCGGTCGCGATCCCGGTGAGCCCCACGAGCGTGCCGCCGGGAGCGTTCAGCAGCCGATCGAATCGCGTCGAGAACTGCAGAGCGTTCCGGCGGAGCACTGGATCGTCGGTCCGCCTGGCGAGCTCCGTGAGTACGTTCGTCGCGACGTAGCCGGCGACATATCCGAATGCGAACAGCACGTGTAGAAGCAGGACGATCGGCTTCGCGATCTCGAGCACGACGCGATGCTATCGCCGCGCCTTCACGACAGGACTTCTAGACTCGGACCGTGCCCGACCCTCTCCACGAGCGCGACGAGGTCGCGACCGCGCTGCGCGCGGCGGCGGTCGCGGCGGAGCGGTATCTCGCGACGATCGACTCCGACCTGGTGCGGCGCCCTGGCGCCGACGCGGCCGCGATGTCGCTGCGCGCGACGTTCCCCGAGGACGGCGACGGCGCGCTCGTCGCGATCGACGAGCTCGTACGCGCATCGGATGGCGCGCTCCGCGCGTCGGGCCCGCGTTTCTTTCACTGGGTCATCGGCGGTACGACGCCCGCGGCCCTCGCCGCGGATTGGCTCACGTCCGCCTTCGATCAGAACGCCGCGGCGTATGACTCCACGCCGCTCGGCACGCGCTGCGAGGAGATCGCGATCGACTGGCTCAAGGACCTGTTCAGCCTTCCACAGTCGTGGGGCGGCGTCCTCACGACCGGCGCGACGATGGCGAACTACACCGCGCTCGCTGCAGCCCGTCGCTGGTGGGCGCAGCGGCATGGCGTTGACGTCGACGCGCACGGCTTCGCCGGTCTGCCGGCCGTTCCAGTGCTCTCGAGCGGCTACATCCATCCCAGCGCGACGAAGGCGCTTGCGATGCTCGGCATTGGCCGCGACACCGTTCGTCGTTTCACGCGCGACGATGTCGGTCGTGTCGATCTCGCCTCGCTCGAGACCGCGCTGGGCTCGCTGGACGGCGCGCCCGCGATCATCGTCGGCAATGCCGGCGAGGTGAACGCTGGCGACTTCGATCCGATCGACAGGATGGCCGACCTGGCGGAGCGGTACGGATCGTGGCTCCACGTCGACGGCGCCTTCGGTCTCTTCGCGCGGGTCACGCCGCGCGCCGCGCATCTCGCGACCGGCGTCGAGCGCGCACACTCGGTCATCGCCGACGCCCACAAGTGGCTCAACGTGGCGTACGACTCAGGCTTCGCGTTCGTGCGCGACGCGTCTCTGCTCGACGCGGCGTTCGCGATCGGCGCGCCGTACCTCCCGAAGCCCGGCGAGCACCCGATGTTCGGCGGACGCGGACCCGAGGCCTCGCGCCGCGCGCGCGGCATTGCTGTCTGGGCGACGCTGCGCGCGTACGGACGCGCCGGCCACCGTGCGATGGTCGAACGCCACCTGGATCTCGCACAGCGTCTCGCGCGCGCGGTCGACGCCGCGCCGGAGCTCGAGCGCATGGCGGAGGTCCCGCTGAACATCGTGTGCTTCCGCTATCGGCCCGGCGATCTTTCGGACGAAGCGCTCGACACGCTGAACGCGAAGATCGGCGCGGACCTGCTCGCGGATGGTCGCGTCTACGTCGGGACGACGCGCTACCGGGGACGCGTCGCGTTCCGGCCGGCGATCGTGAACTGGCGGACGACCGAAGCGGACATCGATCTCATCGTCGACGTCGTCCGTGAGCTCGGCGCGCGGCTCGGGGTGACGGTCGCCTAGGCGGGGT
>JALYLT010000047.1 GCA_030774095.1 Chloroflexota bacterium | reverse complement strand
ACCGCCTCGCGACCGGCCTCGAACTGCGGCTTCACGAGGGCGATGACGGCACCGCTTTCGCTCAGATGACGAAACGAGGGCGGCAGGGCCACGCGCAGCGAGATGAACGAGAGATCGGCCACGATGACGTCGACCGGCTCCGGCAGCTCGAAGCCTTCACGGGCATTGATGCCCTCCATCACACGCACGCGCGGATCGTTGCGAAGCTTCCAGTCCAGCTGGCCCTTGCCGACGTCGACGTCGTAGACGCGCGACGCTCCGCGCTGCAGCAGGCAATCGGTGAAGCCGCCGGTCGACGAGCCCACATCGAGCGCGACCGCGCCCGCGACCTCGACTCGGAAGTCGTCGAGAGCGCCTTCGAGCTTCTCACCACCGCGCGAGACGAAGCGCGGCCCGCCTTCGATCGTGACGACCGCGTCCTCTTCCACCGGGGCCGCGGCGCGGTCGGCCCGGTCGCCGGAGACACGGACCGCACCGGCGAGGATGAGCGCTTGCGCGCGTTCGCGGCTCGGTGCGAGCTCGCGCTGCACCAGCAGCTGATCGAGCCGCACCCGACGCTTCACGCGGCGATTCTTGCTCAATCTCTCGCCCTCGGCGAGGAGACGATTATCGACTCGCTCCTCGCAGCACGCTCGCTTCGCTCGCTGAACAGGGGCCCCTACCCCTGACTGCGTCGTCGCTCGATCTTCTGTGGTATTTCGCATACTGCGACCGTTGCCGAAGCGTCTGCCACGCGCGCGGACCCTGAAGGGAGAGCCGAAGCTCTCCTATTACGACTCCGCGGGTGGCCTGCCGGGCGAGCCGCCGATCCTTCTCATCCACGCGAGCCTCTATCGCTCCGAGGACTGGGAGAACATCTTCCCGCGTCTCGCGACGCGCTACCGCGTCGTCTCGTACGACCAGCGCGGTCACGGCCGCAGCGAGCGCGCCTCGAGCTACGAGCTCCGCGCCTTCGCGGAGGACGCTCTCCGCGTCATGCGCGAGGTCGTGAAAGCGCCCGCCGTCGTCATCGGCCATTCACTCGGCGCGATCACCGCGCTCGTCGCGGCGGCCGACGCGCCGGAGCTCGTGCGAGCGCTGGTGCTCGAGGATCCGCCGCTCAAGTACGGCACGCCGTGGGAGCGCGATCGGTACCAGGGTCTGCGCGACGCGCTGGACGTGCGCGAGGATCCCAAGGCGTTCCTGAAAGCGGTCGAGAAGCGTCCGCTTCCCTCACCCGGTCCGCACGGCGAGCGCACCTACGGCGAGATGCGGGGCTTCTACGCCGCGGACCGCGTCGCGACGTATTTCAAGGACGTCGATCCCGCGTTCCTGGACTGGCGAATGTCGAGCGCGGACCCGAGCGCGTCACTCATCGCGGCCTCCGTACCGAAAGTGACGGCACCGGTTCTGGTCATCACCGGCGAACCGCGGCTCGGCGCCGCGTTCGATGACTCGGCGGAGTTCACGCTCAAGCGACAGGTCAAAGACCTCACGGTGAAGCGCTTCCCCGGGCACGGTCATGTCGTCCACGGCTTCCGGCCGGAGCCGTTCCTCGAAACGCTCGAGCCGTTCCTTCGTCGCATTCGGACGACGTGAGTGTTACGAAGTGCGCTCCTTCGCCTGCTTCTGAAGCGCGTCCGCGAGCTGGGTGATGCGTAGCTCGGCGGCGTCCAGTTTCTTCGCGCAGCGTTCGTAGAGCCGCAACCCTTCTTCGTAGAGACGCACGGCCTCGTCGAGGTCGAGCGACGGATCCTCGAGCCGATCGGCGATCGTCTCGAGACGCGTGAGGGCCTCTTCGATGCTCGGTTCGGCCTCAGCCACTCTTCTCCACCTTCTCCACCGTGACACTCGCGCGTCCGTCCCGCATGCGCAGTCTTACGCCTTCGCCGGGTCGCAGCGCGGCGACCGACGCGCGCACGCGGCCATCTTCGCCCTCGACGATCGCATACCCACGCCCGAGCACCTTCAGCGGCGACAACGCCTCGAGGCGGCGGTGTGATGCGACCAGCCGCTGGCGCCGGGACGGCACGAGACGCGACACCGCGCGATCGATCAGTCGCCGGTCCTCGTCCAGGCGTTGCCGCAGCGCGGCGACCTTCGCGGGCGGGGCGCGGCGCTCGACGAGCCGGCGCGCATCACCCAGACGCCGCCGCCGTCCTTCGAGTGCTTCGCGCATGCGCGTCGCGACACGGCGCCAGAGCCGCTCCGCGGCGACCTGATGGCGGGTCGAATCGGGCACGACGAGCTCCGCCGCGACCGACGGCGTCGGCGCGCGCAGGTCCGCGGCGTGATCCGCCAGCGTCACATCCGTCTCGTGACCGACGCCGCAGACGACCGGCCGAGGAAAGCGCGCGATCGCGCGCACCAGCGCCTCGTCGTTGAATGCGGCGAGGTCCTCGCTCGGGCCCCCGCCACGGGCGATGATGACGACGTCGAGCTCGCGCAGCTGCGCGAGTCCATCGAGCGCACCGATGAGCGACTCGACCGCGCCGACGCCCTGCACGAGCGCGGGAGCGAGGATCAGCTCGATGCGCGGATCGCGACGCGCGACGACGGTCTGCACATCGCGCCAGGCCGCGCCGATCGGGCTGGTGACGACTCCGACGCGCCGCGGCGTCGGCGGGAGCGCGCGCTTCCGCTCCTGCGCGAATAGACCTTCGGCGGTGAGCCGTCGCTTGAGCGCCTCGAGGCGGAGGTACGCATCGCCCGCGCCCGCCGGACGAACATCGTCGACGCGGAGCTGGCAGCGGCCCTCGCGATGATAGAACTCGACCCAGCCGTGCGCGAGCACCTTGGAGCCGTCGCGCGGTGTGAGCGCGATCTGCGCGGCCTGCGACGCGAAGAGCACGGATTGGAGCTGACCGACGTTGTCGCGCAGCGTGAAGTACACGTGACCCGCGGGCGACACGCGCGCCTGTGAGACCTCACCTTCGACCCAGAGGTCCTTGAACTCGTCGCCGGATTGGATGTGCTCGGCCAGTCGGATGGCGAGCTGGCCGACGCGCAGGACATCCTTAGGCGCGCTCGAGATACTCACCCGTCCGTGTGTCGACCTTGATCCTGTCCCCGGCCTTGACGAACAGCGGGACGTTCAGCTTGAGACCGGACTCGAGCGTCGCAGGTTTCGTCGCGCCGGTCGCGGTGTCGCCCTTGAGACCGAAGTCCGTAGATGCGACGGTCATCACGATCGATGCCGGCATATCGACACCGATCGGCTCGCCCTCGTACTCGTTGAGCGTGACCTCCATGCCGTCGGTGAGGTAGTTCACGGCGTCACCGAGCTGGTCCGCGTCCAGCGCGATCTGGTCGTACGTCTTCGTATCCATGAAGTGAAAGTGCGTGCCGTCCTTGTACATGAACTGCACGACCCGGTGGTCGAGGCGCGCCCGCTGGAAGCGCTCGCCGGCCTGGACCGTCTTCTCGATGAGATCGCCCTTGCGAACATTGCGCAGCTTCATGCGGACCTGCGCGCTGCCGCGGCCCATCTTGATGTGCTGGAACTCGACGATCTGATAGAGCTGCCCGTCGATCTCGACGGTGATGCCGCGCTTAATCTCTCCGGTGCTTATCACTGCTTCTTCTTCGTCTCCTCGATGAGCCAGCGGAGCGCGACCTCGTAGCCAACGACACCCAGGCCGATCACCTGGTTGCCGGTCACGTCCGTCAGATAGCTGTGGCGGCGGAACGGCTCGCGCTTCGTGACGTCGCTGATGTGGACCTCGACGACCGGGAACTTGCAGGCCGCGACGGCGTCCCGCAGCACGACGGACGTATGGGCGAGTCCTCCAGGATTGATGATGGCACCATCGGCCGAGGCTTGCTGCTGCAGGAAGTCGATGAGCGCGCCTTCGTGGTTCGACTGGAAGGCCGCGACCGTCGCGTCCGCGTCACGCGCGACCGCCGTGCAACGCGCGACCACCTCGTCCAGCGTCGTCGTGCCGTAGATCTGCGGCTCGCGCGTGCCGAGCGTGTTGAGATTCGGACCGTTCACGAGGAGGAAGCGCCTCATGCGGCACGACCCTGGACCAGCCGGGCGGCCTTCCGAAGCGTGCTGTCGCCGACATCCGTGACCTCGCTGAAGAGGCCAACGCGCCGCGGGAGGATCCAGCGCACCTTGCCGGCGCGTGCCTTCTTGTCGCGCTGGAGGTAGGTCCAGACCTCGCGCGTGAGGTGCGCCCGGATCGGCAGCCGCGCGCGCGCGAGCAGCCGTTCGACGTCGATCCGGAGCGAGCGCGGTGCCAGGCCGAGCGTCTCAGAAAGCGCCGAAGCGAACACGAGGCCGATCGCGACGGCCTCGCCGTGGGTCACGCGGTAGCTCGACGCGGCTTCGTACGCGTGGCCCAGGGTGTGGCCGAAGTTGAGCAGCTCGCGCAGCCCGGTCTCACGCGGGTCGAGGGTGACGATCCCCGCCTTCACTTCGGCGGCGAGGGCGACGGTCGTGAGCTGCGGGCCGATATCGCCGCGCAGCACCGCCTCCAGCGAGCGCTCGACATGCGCGACCGCATCGCGGTCCGCGAGGAATGCGCTCTTCACGACCTCCGCCAGACCCGACGACAGCTGACGCTGCGACAGCGTCTGCAGCACGCCGGCGTCCGCGAACACCGCGTCCGGCGTATGGAACGCGCCCACGAGGTTCTTGCCTTCCGGGATGTCGATCGCGGTCTTCCCGCCGATCGCGGCGTCCACCATGCCGAGAAGCGTCGTGGGAACGTGCGCGACGCGCACGCCGCGCAGATAGGTCGCGGCGGCGAAGCCCGCCGCGTCGCCGACCGCACCGCCGCCGAGCGCGACGATCCCGCCGTCGCGGCCGAGCCCGGCTGCCGCCAGGTCGCCCCAAAGCTTCGCGACCGCGCGAACGGACTTCGCGCCTTCGCCGGTCGGTAGTCGCAGCGCGATCGGGTCGAGTCCGGCGTGCGCGAGCGAGCGCACAAGGCGCGCCTCGTACCGCGCGGCCGCGTCGGGTTCGCTCACGACGGCGATGCGACCGGACCAGCCGAGATCCCCGAGGTGCGTGCCGACCTGGTCGAGGAGTCCCGCGCGAACGAGCACCGGATACGGACGCTCCCCGCCGACATCGACGCGGACGCCGCGCGCCGCGACGAGCCAGGCCGCGATCGCGTGTGCGGAATCGTCCGCCGTCGCGTCCCGGTCCACGTCGAACGTGACGTCCGTGTCCGCGTACGCGGCCTTGCGCTCACGCAGGGCCGCGCGCGCGCGGTCCACTGGTGTCACGTCCTGATTCGGCCGCTTCGCCATGGTCGCAGCGATCCCGGCCGCGATCCGCTCGAGCGAGCCGCGCAGCCCGATGATCAGACCGAGCTCGCGCATCCGTTTGCGGTTCTCCTCGCGGATCGGTGCGCCACCGCCGGTGTCGACGACGATCCACGCCGGCGTTGGCCGGAGCGACGCGATCACGCGCGACTCGAGATCGCGGAAGCTCTCCATCCCGTCCTGCTCGATGACGTCCTTGTTGGGCTTGCGCGCGCGACGCGCGATGGCGCGGTCGATCTCGACGACGCTTGCCCCCAGCCGACTCGCGAGCAGCGGCGCGATGGTGCTCTTGCCGATGCCCGGCGGACCCACGATGAAGAGGTGCACCGCCTTCTATTTCCGCTGGTCGATCGGACGGAGGCGGGCGCGATATCGGTCGACCGCAGCGACGAGATCGTCGGCGTTGTCGCAGCCGAATTTCTCGACGAGCGCATCAGCGAGCACGAGCGCGAGCATCGCTTCCGCAACGACGCCCGCCGCGGGCACGACGCACACGTCGCTGCGCTCGACGTGCGCGGGCGACGGCGCGCCGGTGCGAAGATCGGCAGAGGGCAGCGGCTTCATCAGCGTAGAGATCGGCTTGAACGCGACCTCGACCATGATGTCCTCACCGTTGCTCATGCCGCCCTCGAGGCCACCAGCGCGGTTGCGGCTGCGCTTGAAATGTCCGTCCGCCACGCTGATCGGGTCGTGTACAGCGCTGCCGCGCTCGCGCGCCGCGGCGAACGCGTCCGCGAACTGCACTCCCTTCGCGCTCTGGATCGACAGGAGCGCCTGCGCGATGCGCCCGTCGAGGCGGCGATCCCACTGCGCCGACGTCCCGAGTCCGGCCACAACGCCGCTCGCGCGAACGGCCACGATCCCGCCGAGCGTGTCACCTGCCTCGCGGGCTGCGGCGATCGCGGCGACCATCGCCTGCGAACCCGTCACGTCCGCGCAGCGCACCTCGCTCGCCTCGACCGCTTCGGAGTCGAAGCGAGGCTCGCTCTCGACGTCGCCGATCGCCTTCGTCTCGCTTCGCACCTCAATGCCAACGAGCCTGAGCACAGCCTTCGCGACGGCACCCGCCGCGACGCGCGCCGCCGTCTCGCGTGCGCTGGAGCGTTCGATCACGTCGCGCACATCCTCATGCCCGAACTTGAGCGCGCCCGCGAGGTCGGCGTGCCCCGGCCGGAGGCGCGTCACGGCATCGGGCGGGTCCAGCACCGGCTCGACGCTCATCACACGCTCCCAGTTCACGGCGTCCCGGTTCGCGATCTGCAGGGCGATCGGCGCGCCGGTGGAGCGTCCATGCCGCACGCCGCCGGTGATATGTACAGCGTCGCGCTCGATCTTCTGGCGCGCCCCGCGGCCGTAGCCGAGCTGCCTGCGGCGCAGGTCGCTGTCGATGTCGGCCGCTGCGATCGGAACGCCGGCTGGAACGCCGTCGAGGAGGGCGACGAGCCCGGATCCGTGCGACTCGCCGGCGGTGAGGAGCCTCATATCGCGCGCGGAAGGGCCGCGCGCATCACCGGGAGCGGCGGCTCGCGGCCGGTCCACAGGGCGAACGAGCGCGCCGCCTGATAGAGCAACACCAGGAGTCCGTCCACGACAACGACATTCTTGACGGCGCGGGCCCGCTTGACGAGCGGCGTTACGGCGGCGGTGGGCACAAGGTCCACGACGCGGAGGCCCTCGCGGATCTCGAACCCAGCGAGCGGATCCTCACCGTGCAGACCCAGCGGGGTCGCATTGACCACCCCGGTGACCGTCGCGAGATCCTTGGCCGTCGGCCAGAGCATGGCCGAGGGCCGTCGACCGTCGACCTCGATCCCCGCGACGAGCTGCTCCGCACGCTGGCGACTGCGGTTCGCGATCCGCACCTCGTTTCCCCGCTGCAGGAGGACGAGGGCGCAGGCCCGCGCCGCGCCGCCTGCCCCCAGCACCATCACGGTCTCGCCCGTGAACAAGTTCGCGCCGCGTCCGGGTCGGGGCTCGCTGATCGCGCGCTCGAAACCGTAGACATCGGTGTTCTCTCCGATGAGGCGCCCGCCGCGCCGGACGATGGTGTTCACCGCGCCCACACGGCGCGCGTCCGGCCCGGCGTCGTCCATGAAGCGCAGCGCGCGTTCCTTGTGCGGGATCGTGACGTTCGCGCCAAGGACGTCATCCTTACGCAGCGCTTCGACAAAATCCTCGAGCCGGTCCGGCTCGACGTCGCGTGTCTCGTAGCGGTGCGGCAGACCGAGCGCCAGGAACGCGGCGTTGTGCATCGCCGGCGAAAGGGAATGCGCCACGGGATGGCCGAACAGGTACACGGTCGCCATGGGTCAGTCGCTCATTTGTTCCCGTATTTGACCCGGTTGGCCTCGTGCTCTTCGAGCGTGACCGCGAACGCGTGCCCACCGGTGCCGTCGCTCTTCGCGACGAAGTAGAAGTACGGCACGTCGGCGGGCTTCGCGGCGCCTTCGAGGGCGGCGACACCGGGGTTCGCGATCGGCGTCGGCGGCAGCCCCGGATAGAGATAGGTGTTGTACGGCGAGTCGAGCCTCAGGTCGTCGAGCGACAGCTCGCGCCACTCACCGATCGCGTACTGGATCGTCGGGTCCGCGTCGAGCTTCATCCCGATCTTCAAGCGGTTGGTATAGACGCCGGCGATCGTCGGGCTCTCGTTCCGGTCGCGCGCCTCTCGCTCCACGATCGAGGCGAGCTTCACGATGTCGTAGATCGCGACTTTCCTCTCCGCCGACGCGGCCCGGAGAGTCGCGCCCACCTTGCGCTCGAACGTATCCAGGAGGACGTCGACGATCTGCGCCGCGGTCACGTCCGGACGCATGAAATACGTGTCCGGGAAGAGGTAGCCCTCGAGCGGCGTCTTCGCGTCCAGCCCCGTGAGGACGGTGTTCTTGCGATCGCCCACGACCGCGGCCGCGATGAACGCGTCACTGCTGATCGAGGGAAAGGCCTTGTTCACGGCGGTCGCGATCTCCATCAGGCGCCAGCCGTCGATGATGCGCAGGACGATCTGCTCGCCGGGCGCCTTCTCGAAGAGCTTCGCCAGGTCGCGCGGCGTGAGTGCGGGCGAGACCGTGTACGTGCCCGACTGCAGCGCGTTCTCGCGCTCCGTGTCGTAGAGGATGAAGTCGAAGGCGAGCGCGGACCGAATGATGCCCTCCTGCTCGAGGCGCTTCGCGATCTCGCCGGCCGTTTCGCCGCGTGCGATCACGAAGGGCCTGTTGTCCGCGCGGGTGTCCTTCGCCAGGTCGACCTCGTTACGCACACGATCCGCGACGAAACCTCGCACGAAGTCCTGACGCAGCAGCGTGTCGTGGTCCTTCACGTATGCAACGACCGTCTCCTCCCCAAGTGGCCGCACCACGAAGTACAAACCGACGACGAGGAGCGCGACGCCAAAGAGGAAGAAGAATGGCCCCAGCGACGAGCGCTGACGCGGCGGCAGCGCACGCGAATACTGACCGCGCGATGACGGCATCAGTCCGCCCGGCGTCGCGACAGGAAGTCTTCGAGAAGGACCGTTGCCGCGCCGGCGTCGAGGTCGGCAGCGCCACGGTGGGCGGCCTCGGCAGTCGTGAAGCGCTCGTCGTACAGATCGACAGGAACACCGAGCGCTGCGCACGCGTCCGCGAACCGACGCACGCGCTGCGCCTGCGGTCCGTCCTCACCGCGCAGCGTCAGCGGAAGACCGATGACCAGGGCACCAACCTCCTCTTTCGCGATCAGGTCCCGGAGGGTCGCGATGTCGGCATCGAGGTTGCGTCGCGCCAGCGTGCGGAGCGGCCGCGCGAGGCCGAAGGCGTCGTCACCGACGGCGAGGCCGATGCGGCGATCGCCGACGTCAAGCGCAAGATAGCGCACGGTCAGGGCGAGGCGGCCGAGGTCTGCGTATCCACCTCGATGCGCAGGCGCGAGTCGAAGAACGGGAACCGCGGCCACCAGCCGGGCCAGATCGTGATGCGCCTCAGCTCGAGGCCCTGGCTGTCCATGACGCCCTGTGCGTCGGTGAACTCACGGCCTGCGAGCGCCGTCCGCAGCGGCGCCTCCTTCAGCTGCGGGAACTGGGAGGTGCTCGCGCGAACGCGCCACTGGACGCCGTTGTCGACGAGCGTCGGTCCGATGATCACCGCCACCCCCGCGGCGGCTTCGTTGATCTCGTACTCGGGATCGGCCTGCTGTTTCAGCTTCGTGATGGTCGTGGCGCGCGGCTCCGCCTCCGAGACGCTGTAGCCCGTGACCGTTCCCGTGACGGTGAGCTCGAACATGCCATTCGGCGGTTCGGTGCCGACGAGACCGGACGACGAGGTGACCGACGTGACCTTCGTGACCGGGCCGTAGATGATCTGGCCTTTGTTCGCCGGGTCCTTCTTCCACTCCTCGACCTTCAGAACGCCGCGCTTGCGGAGCTCCTCGTCAGCGCGCCCGGCGGCGAGCCCGTAATCCGACGCGGTGACCACGGCGAATTTCTTGATCTCCCCGCCGGCGGTCGCCTGGGGATTGCCCACGGCGAAGTCCTCACGATCGGTGATCGTGATCGTGTTCGCTGCGACGTTACCGGCCGGTCCGGCGTCGAGCGCCTCGATCGCGATGTCGACCGTCCCGAACTTCACGAAGGGTGGAAGGATGTCGAGCGAGCTGCGCGGGATGACCTTCTCCTCGGTGGTCTGGAAGCGAACGTTGTCACGGGTGCGGACAACGGTCCCCTTCAACACGCGCGTCTCCTGCGTGACCCGATTCGTGAACTTGGCGACGCCCTTGGCCTTGATCGGGTCGAGACGCTCTCCCGTCGCGTTCTGGGTGTACTTCTGGCTCATGTCGTTCGCGACCAGCGTGAGCGCCCCGGGGATCTCGCCCTGCGGTCCGGCACGAAGCTCGAACTCCATCGGGCCGAGCGCCTTCGAGACCGGGGCGACGACCACCGTCGCGGTGGGACCGATGACGACCATGAGCACGAGCGCCGCGGCGAGCAGGCTCCCCAGGATGCCGAGGACCCGTGCCGGTGACGAGCCGCTGGCTGGGCGCTTGATCCGCACCGGTCGCGCGAGCGCGGCGCGGCGCGCCGTGGTGAGCGGCTCGGTCGCGTCGAGCTCCTGACGCTCCAGCGCGGCGGTGCTGGCGAAGGCCGGCAGATGGACCGACGACGCGAGCGAACGCGCGCGCGCGTCCGGCGAGACGATCGTCAGACGGCGCGTGCCCGCGGCCCGGCGCGCGACCTCGAAGAACACCGCATTGCGCGCCGCAGCCGCGCCGGCGGACATGGAGAGCACGAGTTCGTCCGCCGCGGGGGCGGCGGCGATCCGCTCGACGGCCTCGAGCACGCTCGCGCGCGCGCCGAGCTCGATCACGGTCCGTCCGGCCACCGGCACGGTCACGACGCGAAGATCCCCGACGCGATCGCGGCCGCGCCGACCGCGACGAGATCGTCCGAGCGCAGCTGCACATCGCCGTACGCGCGACTCGCGAGGCCGACCGACAGGGGTGTGATGTCGACGGCGCCACCGCGCACGCCACCCACGGCCTCGCCGAGCGCACGCGGCAAGGCCAAGAGCGAGTCGGGTATGCCGACGAAGAGCCAGCGTGCCGGCGGCAACCCGTCCAAGGTGTGCAGCGATGCGACGACGCAGTCCGCCCACACGCGCGCGTCCGCCTCGAGGCGATCCGGGCGCGACGCGATCGCGATGCGGCCGAGACCGAAGGCGCGTGTCGCGACCACGCGTCCCTCGCGCAGGACCGCGAGCGCGGTCACGTCGGCGCCGAGGCGCAGTACGCCGGCGTCGAGCACGCCGGACTCCGTGAGCAGGCGGCCGAGCGCGTATGCCCCCGGCACCACTGCGCCGCGATGACGGGCGCCCTCGAGCGCGCCGATCGCCGCTCCGGAGAGGACGAGCGGAGCGACGCTGACATCACTCCAGACCTCCACGAGTCCGCCGCGCTGGCCGACCAGAGAGTCGAGCTGACGACCGTCGAGCGAGAGTGACGCGACGTCATCGTGCAACCGTGCGGTGGGCACGC
>JALYLT010000046.1 GCA_030774095.1 Chloroflexota bacterium | reverse complement strand
CCTTCTGCGGGGTCGATTCGATACACATGGGCGGCGACTCGGTGCGCTCGCCGAGGTCGCCCTCGCTCTGGCAGCCGGGCCGACACCCGATGTGCTGCGTCTCCTCGCGGAAGGCGCGCTCGAGATCGTGCCCGGGGACGCCGCGCTGCTGTACGCCACCGTCCCCACCGGCGGCCTCGAGCTGGTCGCTGCGACCGGTGCCGCGCGGACCGTCGTCGGTCAGCGCGAGACCGCCGGCGAGCTGGTGCGCGCTCAAGCGCAACGGCATGCCTCCATCTCCTGGGACCTGACGAAAGGCGCGGTCATCCGCGCGATCCCCGACGCGAAGGGCGCGATCATCGTGCCGATCCCGGGCATCGCTGAGGCGGTCGCCGGGGTGCTCGTGGTCGTCACCACGCGGCGTCGCCCATACGGCGAGCCGCACGTGCAGGTCCTGTCCAGCTACGCGAGCTTCATCGGTGCGGCCCTGAACGCTCCAGATGTCGGCTCCGAGCGAGGCGTGCTCGTGTCACAGGTGGCCGGAGCGCAGGTCAGCACGCGGTAACTGCGCGCCCGGTCCGACGCCTGGCGCGCTCTGTCGCGCGCTCGGCCGCGGACCGAAGCTGGGCGAGTCGCTGCTGCGTCCGCCGCTCGTCGGCCGTGTGCGCGTCGAGGAATGCGCGGTACGCGATCTCGAACTGCTGACTCGCTTGACGATGCGCAGCGAGTCCCGCCGCGGTCAGCACGAGACGGTACGAGCGCCGGTCAGCCGGGTGCGCGACACGCCGCGCATGCCCGCGTCCTTCGAGAAGACGGACGCGCTCCATCACTGTCGTGAGAGGCATGCTGAGCGCGCGCGCCATGACGGTCGGCGTCAGCGACTCGGCCTCGAAGACGGCGCTATAGACGGCGTATTCCTCCGGCGTGAGCGGGCCGTCCGCCATCGTGGACCGCAACAGCTCGCGGACCGCCTGCGTGACGGCGTAGAGCTCGAAGAAGATCGATCGGCTCGGGCGCTGCGACGAAGCGGTCATGGCCGATAGCCTCGGATCGCCGCGAGGGCGGGATCGTCACGCTTGAGCCATGTTGCGAGACTCAGGCGGCTCGGCAGCTCCGGCTCGATCGTCGCCCGACGGTCGTCCGCGGAGACGCCGACCTCGAGCAGCGTCGACACGCTCACGCTGATGCCGGTGTACGGAAGCGCGAAGGGGCGTGCGTTCCCGAAGGCGGTCGGGCATCCCGCCATCTGCTCCCCGACCACGACAGCGCTCGTGCCTGCATCAAGGCGCGCGAGGAACAGTCCGGCCGCGGAGAAGGTGTTGCGTCCGGTGATGACGAAGAGATGTCCGGGCCGATCGACGACGGGATCCTCGAACAACTTCACCACCGGATCGACGGCGGACACCTCGCCGCCGAAGTTGTGACGGATGTCGATGATGACCTTGTCGATCCCAGACCCGTGGAGCGCGGATCGCAGCTCTTCGAGCGACGACTGCGGAACGCGATCGACGCGGTTGTATTGCACATAGAGGAGGCCGTCCTCGAGCGAGCGCCACCAGAGCGCGTCGCCCATCCGTGACAGGTACAGGACGCCCGGATCGGCGGGCAAGAACAGACCGTACGCGCCCGCCCACGCGTTGTAATCGCGCATGGGGATCGGCGTCAGCGAGATATCGCGTCGGTCCGCACCGCGCGAGACCGCCAGCGGCACCGGCCCGGAGCCGGCGATCCCGAGGCCACGGAGGACCTCGGGCATCAGCAGAAAGCGCGGTAAGAGGAGGCGCACCGTGGCCTCGTTGTCGCGAGGCACCAGAGGTTCGACGGCGGCAAGCACCTCCTGCATGGACCGCCCGTTGACGGTGTCGATACGCCAGCCAACGAGCTCGCGATATGGCGGTAGCGCGTCGATGACGAAGATGCCCTGATCGAAATACCAGAGGCGCAGCGGAAGGCTCTCGACGCGGTAGCTCCCGTCGCCCCAGACATATGCGCCCGTGTGAGCGTCGCAGCCCCGTGCGCTCACCATCGCGACGATCCGAAGGACGCCGACGAGCATCTCGTCATCCGTCGTGGTCGGTGCCCTCCCCGACAGTGCCGCGACCGCTGCGTCGAGGTCCGCGCGCGGGGTGCCGTGATCGAGCGCTGGGTGGAGTCGTGCCATGCCGGGAACGAGCAAGGCGAGATCGGAGCGCCAGCCGGTCACTCGATCGCCCGCGGGCGAGGCTGACGCGACCGCGGCCGGGGTCGCAGAGGCGGGCGCACTCGGCGCCGTGATACCTGGCACGCAGCCCACCATCACCGCAAGCAGGAGCGGCAGCAGCGCCACGGTCCGCGCGGGGAACCGGGTTCGCATCGCCAGCTAATACTACGACTTCGTAGTATCTCGCGGCGTCGCTCGTCCGCGTCCAGCGGCGCCGCCCATCGACGAATGGGCGACGGCAGTACCTAGACTCATCACATGGCCACCGCACCCGCGCTTCCCGGTGGATTCGAGCTCCCGCTCGAGCCGCGCCTTCCGCGCCTCGGGTCCGTTGATGCGGTCGCGCTCGAGGAACGCGCCGACGTGCTCTCAAAGCGCTCGATCAAGCGCGAGTCGAAGCTGTTCGCGCTCGACCTCGCGATCCGGATGATGGATCTCACGACGCTCGAGGGCGCCGACACGCCGGGGAAGGTCGCCGCGCTCAGCTCGAAAGGCATCCGTCCGGACCCCAGCGATGCGGGCATCCCTTCCGTCGCCGCGATCTGCGTCTACCCGAATCTCGTCCCATATGCCCTCGAGCGCACGAAGGGCACGGACGTGAAGGTCGCCTCCGTCGCGACCGCGTTCCCGTCGGGCCAGTCCCCGCTCCAGGTGAAGCTCGATGAGGCAACGTGGGTCGTCGAGGCGGGCGCGCAGGAGGTCGACATGGTGATCGACCGCGGCGCGTTCCTCTCGGGACGTTACGCGCAGGTGTACGACGAGGTCGTGCGCGTGAAGGAGATCTGCGGTAGTCGCGCGCATCTGAAGGTCATCATCGAGACCGGTGAGCTCGGCACGTACGACAACGTGCGGCGCGCGTCCCTGCTCGCGATCGCCGGCGGCGCGGACTTCATCAAGACGTCGACCGGAAAGGCCGCGACGAACGCGACCCTTCCCGTCGCCCTCTGCATGCTCGAGGTCATCCGTGACGTGCACGAGGAGACCGGCCGCGTCGTCGGCATGAAGGTCGCTGGCGGCATCCGGCAGTCCAAGCAGGCGGTCCAGTTCCTGGTGCAGGTGCACGAGACGCTCGGACTCGCATGGCTCACGCCCGATCGTTATCGGATCGGGGCATCGACGCTCCTCAACGACGTGCTCATGCAGATCCGCAAGGAGCGCACCGGCCGCTACCAGAACCCGGACTACTTCACCGTTGACTGAGCGCAAGCAGAGCGACGTCGTCCGCCGCGCCGACAAGGCGCCGATCGCGACCGCCTGGGACTACGCGCCCGCGCCGGAGGCGCGCGACATCGTGCGCATCCAGGAGCGTTACGGGCTCTTCATCGGCGGCAAGTTCGTGGAGCCGCTGTCGGGCGAGCGCTACACGACGATCGATCCGGCGCGCGAGGAGCCGCTCTCCGAGGTCGCGCAGGCGAACAAGGCCGATGTCGATCGCGCTGTCAAGGCGGCTCGCGGCGCGTTCGACGGACAGTGGTCGAAGCTGCGCCCGAGCGAGCGCGCGAAGTACCTCTTCCGGATCGCGCGGATCCTCCAGGAGCGTGCGCGCGAGTTCGCCGTGCTCGAGTCGCTCAACGGCGGCAAGCCGATCCGCGAATCGCGTGATGTCGATGTGCCGCTGGCGGCCGCGCATTTCTTCTACTACGCGGGCTGGGCCGACAAGCTCGAGTACGCGTTCCCGAACCGGAAACCGCGGCCCATCGGCGTCGCGGGCCAGATCATCCCGTGGAACTTTCCGCTGCTCATGCTCGCGTGGAAGATCGCGCCGGCGCTCGCGGCCGGGAACACGGTCGTGCTCAAGCCGGCGGAGACGACACCGCTCTCCGCCCTCCTGTTCTGCGACGTGCTGCGACAGGCCGAGCTGCCCCCGGGCGTCGTGAACATCGTCACCGGAGACGGCCGCACCGGCGCGGAGCTCGTCGCCCACCCCGGCGTCGACAAGATCGCGTTTACCGGCTCGACCGAGGTGGGGAAGGCGATCCAACGAACGCTCGCCGGGAGCGGCAAGCGCCTGACGCTCGAGCTCGGCGGGAAGGCGGCGAACATCATCTTCGACGACGCGCCCCTCGACCAGGCCGTCGAGGGGATCATCAACGGCATCTACTTCAATCAGGGTCACGTGTGCTGCGCCGGGTCGCGCCTCCTCGTGCAGGAGTCCATCTACGAGGCGACGATCGCCAAGCTGAAGCGGCGCATGCGCACGCTGCGCGTCGGCGACCCGCTCGACAAGAACACCGATGTCGGCGCGATCAACTCGAAGCAGCAGCTCGAGAAGATCACGTCGCTCGTGCAGTCCGGTGTCGACGAGGGGGCCGAGATCTACCAGCCGCCGTGCAAGCTGCCGGAGCGCGGCTACTGGTTCGTTCCGACGGTCTTCACCAACGTCGCGCAGTCGTACCGGATCGCGCAGGAGGAGATCTTCGGCCCGGTGCTCTCCGTGCTCACCTTCCGCACGCCCGACGAGGCGATCGAGAAGGCGAACAACACGCCCTACGGGCTGTCGGCGGGCGTCTGGACCGAGAAGGGCTCGCGCATTCTCGCGATGGCGCAAAAACTTCGCGCCGGGGTCGTCTGGGCGAACACCTTCAACCGGTTCGACCCCGCGTCGCCGTTCGGTGGATATAAGGAGTCCGGCTTCGGACGCGAGGGCGGGCGGCACGGGCTCGAGGCGTACGTCGCCTTGGACGAGGCATGACCCGACTCCCGGTCCAGAAGACCTACAAGCTGTTCATCGGGGGGGCCTTCCCGCGATCCGAGTCGGGCCGCACGCTCGTCGTCGAGGGCGCGAACATCGCGCGCGCGTCGCGCAAGGATCTCCGCGATGCGGTACGCATCGCGCGTCAGGCCGGCACGGGGTGGGCGAAGGCGACGGCGTACAACCGCGGCCAGGTGCTCTACCGCATCGCCGAGATGATGGAGACGCGACGGGTCGAGCTCGCGGCCCTCGCTCCGCGCAAGAACGAGGTCGACCGCGCGATCGACCGTGTTGTCTGGTACGCGGGCTGGGCGGACAAGATCGCGCAGGTCGTGGGCAGCGCGAACCCCGTCTCGGGTCCCTACTTCAACTTCACGGTGCCCGAGCCGACCGGCGTGACAGGGATCCTCGCGCCCGAGCCGCCGCTCCTCGGACTCGTGTCGCGCCTCGCACCGGTCATCGTCGGTGGCAACACCGCGGTGGTCATCGCCTCGGAGAAACATCCGCTCGTCGCGATCGAATTCGCGGAGTGCCTCGCGACTGCCGATGTCCCGCCGGGCGTCGTGAACATCCTCACCGGTCTCCGGAAGGAGCTCGCGCCGGTCCTCGCGTCGCATATGGACGTTGCCGCACTCGACCTCACCGGCGCCGACGGCGATGCCGCCGAGCTCGAGCGCCTCGGCGCGGAGAATGTGAAGCGCGTCGTGCATGGGAAGGCCGATGGGCAGAGCCCTTACGACATCGCGGCCTTCCTCGAGCTCAAGACCGTCTGGCATCCCATCGGGATGTAGCCCGCTCGACGTCAACAGCGACCGGTAGGTCTAGCCGTCAGGATCCCGTGTTTTGAATCATGTTCCGTTTGCTGGTCCACGGAATCAGGCCGCCGAGATTCGACCATGTCGCTACCGTCTCCCAACCGCCTGACGCTCCCGGTCGCTCAAGGCTCGCCCTAACCGCTCGACCGAAGACGTAGGACTCGACGATCCGGTAATCACCCGAAATGAGGCCGACCACAGCCGCGCTGATCTGTTCAAACACCTCCGGGCTTCCTACGGGGAACCACTCGACCCAGAAGTGACCCGCGCTGAGGTGCAGCTCATCGCGGTTTTGGAGCGTCAACGAAATCCGGAAGTCGAGCCCTGGTTGAACCCCTGGTTGAACCGGTAGCTGGGCGAGAGCGTGGACGTGAGGATGTTCCTTTTGTACCTCAACATGCAGACCCGGCGAGCTCTGACGGATGCGGTCGACCACTGAGTCGAAACGTTCGAGTTCGAGATGTCGATCCACGTCTTCAGGGCCGCACCGGGCTGACGTCCGGAGCGATCACATAGGCGCGCACCGGGAACGTCGCGCCGCCGACCCAGGCGATCGGGACCGCGTGGAGACGGCCGCCGGACTGCGGGATGGCGGCGAGGCCGGTCATGTGCTCGCAGACTGGGATCCCCGCGCCGAGCAGGTTCGTATGCGCGGGCCGCGATAGGTCGGCGGTGTCGTCGATGTTCAGCGAATCGATGCCGACGAACACCGGTCTCGCTTGTACCAGGACATCGACGCTGTGGGCGGTAAGAAATGGATGGTCGATGAAGTACGCGTCAGTCCCCCAGTGCCGCGAGAAGTCCGTGCGCACGAGAACCGCGTTACCGGTGAGCGCGATGCCGCGAAAGACATCCGGGCCGATCGCGCGACCGGCACTCGTCGCGTCGATCACGACCACCCCTAGGTGCGCGAGACGCTCGAGCGGAAGCTCGGCGAGGTCGGCGCCGCTTGGATAGCGGTGATGCGGCGAGTCGACGTAGGTTCCGGTGTTGCCGCACAGATGCAAGGACGCGATGAGGAACTCCGCCTTGCCGCCGTAGCGCTCGCGCGAAGACGCGTAGTCGATGATCACGTCGACCTTCGGCTCGGGTAGTCCCGGATACGTCTTCATCCCCGCCGTGATGCGGTGGCTGACCTCAATGAAGCGAACCACGGTGCTACTGTGCCACCTGGCACTACCGCGGGGAGGGCAAGAGATGTTGCGTCTATCGAACATCGCCGGCGCACTGGTCCTCATCATGGCCACAGTCGTCTCGGCGTGCGCGCCGACCACGACGGCGCCCGGCCCGTCCGCGAGCGCCAGCGGGCCCAAGAAAGGCGGCACATTGATCCTCGCCCGCGCGGGCGAGGTCACCAACCTCGACCCGCACAAGGTGCCGGCGTTCACCTCGGCTCGCGTCTTCGAGCTCGTGTACAGCTACCTCATGCGCCTCGACGAGAACCTTGCCGTGCAGCCGGAACTCGCTGAATCGATGCCGACGACCTCATCGGACGGGAAGACCGTCACGGTGAAGATCCGCTCGGGCGTGAAGTTCCACAACGGTGACGCGCTCACGAGCGCGGACGTGAAGTACACCTTTGACCGCATCATCGACACGAAGACCGCCGCCGTCGCGAGATCGTTCTTCGGTGACGTCGACACGGTCACCGCGCCCGACGCGACGACGATCGTGTTCAACCTGAAGACGCCGAATGCGGCGCTCATCGCGTACATGGCGCACCCGAACACCGGCATCGTCTCGAAAAAGATCGGCGAGGCCAACGCTGACCTCTCGAAGAAGGAGACAGCGATCGGCAGCGGCGCTTTCAAGCTGGTCGAGTGGGTGCCGGACAACTACATGCGCTTCGAGGCGAACAAGGACTACTACGTCGCGGGCCAGCCGTACCTCGACGGCATCCGCATCAACGTCGTTCCCGACGAGACAGCGCTGACCGCGGCTCTCCGCACGAAGGCCGCCGACATGGCGATCATCGTCGACGCCAAAGTCGCGCGCACGCTGCGGACCGAGACGGGCGTCGTGCTCTCAGCGAAGCCCAGCCTGAGCTACAACCTCCTGTTCGTGAATACCAAGCGCAAGCCCTTCGACAACCTGAAGGTGCGGCAAGCCATCGCGTACGCGATCGACCGCAAGGCGATCATCGACGCCGTTGCGTTCGGCGAAGGCGAGGTCACCGGTCCGATCGCGCCCGCGCTCACCAACTACGCGCTGCCCACATCGCAGTACCCGCTGTACACGCGCGACGTCGCGAAAGCGAAGCAGCTCCTGACGGAAGCCAACGTCGGACCCGTCTCGTTCACGATGCTCACGCAGACCACAGAGCCTGCGTACGCGAAGGACATCGCGCAGCTCGTTCAGGCGCAGCTCGCCGAGATCGGCGTGACGATGAAGATCGAGACGCTCGAGTTCACGCAGTGGGTCGACCGCTGGCTCAAGGCGGACTTCGACATGGCGCCTGGTCTGAACGGCGGCGGCCCGGACCCCGACTTCTACATCTTCCGGTACTTCACGGACGACGGGAACCTGAACTTCGTGACGAGCTACAAGAATCCGATCTCGAGCGACGCGATCAAAGCCGGACGCGCCACCACGGACGTCGCGAAGCGCAAGGAGTACTACACGACCGCTCAGAAGGAGCTCGTGAACGGTGTCCCGTTCATCTGGCTCTACGTCGGGCGTGACTACAACGCGACGCTACCGACGACCAAGGGTTTCATCCATCTACCGACCGGCTCGATCATCTATCTGCGTCAGACCTGGCTGGACAAATAACGGCGATCACCTAGCCGCGCGTGGGCCGTTACCTCGCGACCCGGCTGATCGGGGCGATCCCGACGCTGCTGGGTGTCTCCGTGCTCACGTTCCTGTTCATCCGTCTGATCCCCGGCGATGCGATCGCGGCGCGTCTCGGGACTTCGACAGCGCTCACGCCGGAGCAGCTCGCGAGCCTCCGGGCGTACTTCGGCCTCGATCAGCCGCTGTACCAGCAGTACTGGACCTGGCTCACGTCGCTGCTGCATGGTGATTTCGGGTACTCGATACGGACCGGGCGGCCGGTGCTCGTCGAGATCAGCGAGCGGCTACCGGCGACGCTCGAGCTCGCGGCGGCGGCCACGCTGATCGCGGTCGTCATCGGCCTGCCGCTCGGCCTGCTTTCGGCGATGCGTTCGCATTCGCGCGTCGACGTCGTTGCGCGCATCGGCGGACTGATCGGTCTCTCGCTGCCGAGCTTCTGGCTCGGAACCCTGATCATCGTGCTCTTCTCGCTCTACCTCCGGTGGCTTCCGAACACGGGTGGCTACGTCGACTTCGTTCGCGATCCGCTGGGCAATCTCGCGTTGATCGTGTTGCCCGCGGTCACGCTCGGTGTCGCTCTCGCGGCGGCGACCATGCGCATGACCCGCTCAGCGATGCTCGACGTCCTCGGCGCGGACTACGTGCGGACCGCGTGGGCGAAGGGACTTCCGCACGGACTCATCATCCGGCGGCACGTGCTGAAGAACGGCCTGATCGTCGTCGTGACACTGCTCGGGATCCAGGTCGGCCAGCTGCTCGGCGGCGCGGTCGTCGTCGAGGAGATCTTCTCGATCCCCGGTGTCGGCCGGATGCTGCTCGCGGCGATCGTGCAGCGCGACTACGCGCTCGTTCAGGGCGGTGTGCTGGTGATCGCGGTCCTCTTCGTCCTCGTCAACATCTTCGTGGACCTGCTCTATGGCTACCTGGATCCCAGAATCCGCCTCACCTAGGCCCGCCGCGGCGGGATCCTTCGGCCTCGCCGGCATCGGTGCGGCCGTCGTGCGCGAGCCTGTCGCGTTGATCGGTCTTGCCATGGTCGTCGTCTACGTCGGGATCGCGCTCACGGTGTCGTTCCTTCCGCTCCGCGACCCGCTGCAGATCTCGACTCAGCGTCTGGCAGGTCCGTCGCCGGAGTTCCCATTCGGCACGGACGCGCTTGGCCGCGATCTCCTGAGCCGGATCATGTTCGGTGCGCGCCTATCGATCCGCGTCGCCGTCCTCTCGGTCGCGATCGCGACCATCGTCGGTGGGACGCTGGGTCTGGTCTCCGGCTACCTCGGAGGATTGGCGGACATGGCCATCGGCCGGGTCCTCGATGTCTTCTTCGCATTTCCCGCGATCCTCCTCGCGCTCGGGATCGTCGCCGCGCTCGGGCCCGACCCGAACAACGTCATCATCGCCATCGCCGTTGTGTACACGCCCATCTTCGCGCGCGTCGTGCGGGGCCCGGTGCTCGCGCTCAAGGCGCGCGAGTTCGTTGAGGCGGCACGCGCGGTCGGCGCGACCGGATCTCGCATCGTGATGCGCCACATCCTTCCGAACCTGATGTCGACGCTCATCGTTCAGGTGAGCCTGGCACTGTCGTGGGCGGTGCTTACGGAGGGCGCGTTGTCGTTCCTCGGCCTTTCGGCCCAGCCGCCCGCGCCGTCGTGGGGCGTGATGCTGAGCGAGGGCCGCCAGTACCTGGAGTTCGCGACACATCTCGCGGTCTTTCCGGGTCTCGCGATCATGATCGCGGTGCTGGGCTTCAACCTTCTTGGCGATGGCCTGCGCGATGCGCTCGATCCGCAGCGACGATGAGGATCGCGCGCGCGACGAAGGCACACGTGGCAGGACTTGTCGAGCTGATGGAGCGATCGCCGCTCCTTCAGCGCTACGGTGTGACGCGGCCGGGTGCGCGGGCCGGCCTCCTCCGGGGACTCAGGCGACGCGACACGCTACTCGTCGCGCTCGAGCGCAGCGAGATCGTCGGACTCGCGTGGGTGATCACAACACCTGCGCTCGATCGCTCGGCGTATCTCAACCTGCTGCTCGTCGCGGAGGGAAAGCAGTCCAAGGGGTTTGGCGCTGCGCTACTCAGCGATGCCGAGCGCCGAGCCCGCGCGTCCGGCTGCCGTCATATGGTCTTTCTCGTCACGGCGAAGAATCGACGGGCACGCGCCTTCTACCGCCGGCAGGGGTACCGGCACGTGGGAAACCTGCCGGGCTTCGTGCGTCCAGCCATCGACGAGACGCTGTACCTCAAGAGTTTGCCGGCGCGCTGACGGCGGCCCGCTCTTACCGGTTTCTTAGCCTTCGGCGCCGCTTTCTCACCCGAATCTCATGCCCCGCGCTTGGCGACGACGCAGGCTGATGGCCATGTTCAGAACGCGCTTGGGGATCCGCCAGCCTCTGACGTTCGCGGCCATCGGCGTCGCGAGCACGCTCGCGTACGCGCTGATCTACGCCGCTCTCCGCGAGACGGCGTCGGCGCAGGTGGCGAACACCGTCGCACTCGCGTTCACCACCCTTGCGAATACCCAGGCGAATCGGCGCTTCACGTTCGGCATACGTGGACGGACCGGGCTTGTCGCCGATCACGCTGGCGGCCTGGCCGCCCTCGGCGTCGCGCTCGCGATCTCGTCCGCGTCGATCAGCCTGCTTCAGCTCACGGTCCCAACGCCGAGCGTCGGACTGGAGCTCGCCGCGCTCGGCTTCGGCAACGGCATCGCTACGATCGCGCGCTTCGTGCTCCTGCGCCTGTGGCTCGAGCGCCACCAGCGCCTCACTTTGGTCAGGAAGAGCGCTGGCGGGTGAGAGCTCTCTCGATCTCGCCGGCGCGCCTGTTCGACGGCTATCGCGCGCGAACGACCGTTACGCAAGACGTGTGGATCCGTCCCGCGCTGTTCCTCATCGCCGCGCTCGCGTCGTTCCTCTACACGTGGCATCTGTCCATCAATGGCTACGCGAACACTTACTACTCCGCGGCCGCGCTCGCCGCGTCACAGAGCTGGTCCGCGTGGTTCTTCGGCTCGTTCGACGCGGGGAATTTCATCACCGTCGACAAGCCACCGCTGTCGACGA
>JALYLT010000045.1 GCA_030774095.1 Chloroflexota bacterium | reverse complement strand
GCGCGAGCGGATCGCGAAGCGGTCTCGCTGCCCGACGGCGCCGAGCACCTTCATGAACCGGTCGAGATCGCGCGTCTCCTCGGTCACCACACCTGCGCGCTCGGCCTTGTGGATGTACTGCCTGGTCTTCTTTCGCATCGCCGCGAACAGCTCCTCGTCGCCCTTCGACAGATCCATCAGCAGCGTGCGGCGCGGTTGCACGAACACCGGCGACGCGCGAACGCCGGCGCGCTCGAGACTGGCGCGTACCGCCGGATCATCGGGCGCCTCGGGATCGCACAGCAGGCTCGCGCAACGCTCACTTGCGAGCGCGTCACGGACCGCGGCGATCGCGTCGGCGAGATGCTCCGGCGCGACGAGCGGCCCGCGCGGCGCGTACGCGACCGAGATCCCGAGCGGCAGGGACTTGATGAGGACCTGTGCAATGCCGCCGTCGAGCACGAAGCGGCGCACGCTCCAACCAGTCGCAGCCTTGAGCTCCGCCCAACCGACGGACTGCAGGACGTGCGGCTGTCCGGTCGCTACCACCAGCTCGTCCCAGCGCTGCACGTCGTCAGGGGACGCCGCTGACGCTCTCAGGCGGGCTCCGCGGTCGTCACGCGGCGTCTTTGCCGGATGCTGCTTTGGCTGGCGCCTCTGTCCCGGGGAGCTGGCGAGCCGTGAACGTGCATTCCGGGTAGCGCTCGCAGCCATAGAAGAGCGAACGCCCTCGTCCGCGGCGCTGCACGAGCTCGCCCTGACCGCAGAGCGGGCAGGTCACGCCCGTCTTCACCTGAGTCTTCTTGATGTACTTGCAGTCCGGGTAGCCCGTGCACCCGATGAACGGACCGAAGCGACCGCGGCGCCGCGCGAGCGGCTTGCCGCAGTCAGGGCACATCTCGCCTTCGATGATCTCGAGCTGCGGCTCCTGCTGACCCTCGAGCGGCTCGGAGTAGTCGCACGCGCCGGGCGGCTGCGGCTCGCCCTTCTTCGTCCTCTTGAATCCGGTGCACGAGTAGAAGCGTCCGAACCGACCGAGCTTGATGATCACCGGCCGTCCGCACTTGGGACAGATGCGGTCGGTCTTCTCCTCGGTGATGTCCGACTTCTTCACCGACTTCGTCTTCTCCTCGACGAGCTTGATGAACGGCGTGAAGAACTCGCGCACGACCGGGACCCACTCCGTCTCGCCACCGGCGATGCGGTCGAGGTCGAGCTCCATGCGCGCGGTGAAGCCCAGGTCGACGATGTCGGGGAAGTGCTCCTTCAGGAAGTCGGTCACGACGAGCCCGACGTCCTCCGGCACGAGCGCCCGGCCATCCTTGCGCACGTATTTGCGACCGGTGAGCGTCGAGATCGTCGGCGCGTATGTCGAAGGACGGCCGATGCCGTGCTCCTCGAGCGTCTTCACCAGCGAGGCCTCGGTGAACCGCGGCGGCGGCTGTGTGAAGTGCTGCGCCGCGTCGAGCGCGAGAAGCTTCAGGTCCTCGCCGGCCACGACCTCGGGCAGCGGCGCGATCTCCTTCTCCGGCTCGTCGGTGCCCTCGGCGTAGACGCGGATGAATCCGTCGAACGTGACGCGGCGGCCGTTGGCACGGAGCACGTACGGACCGGCGTCCACGTCGAGGCGCGTGTTCTCGAACCTGGCGGGCGCCATCTGCGACGCGAGCGTTCGCTGCCAGATGAGCGTGTACAGCTTGAGCTGGTCCGGCTTCAGGTACTTCTTCGCGTACGCGGGCGTGCGCGACAGGTCCGTCGGACGGATCGCTTCGTGCGCTTCCTGCGCGCCCTTCGAGCGCGTCTTGTAGTGACGCGGCTTGTCGAGCGCGTACTGCGCGCCGAATTCCTTCGTGATCACGTCCTTCGCTTGACGCAGCGCGCTCTCTGCGACGTGCAGCGAGTCGGTACGCATATAGGTGATGAAGCCGACCGGCATGTCGCCGAGCGAGACACCTTCGTAGAGCTGCTGCGCGAGGACCATCGTGCGCTTCACCGAGAAGCCGAGCTTGCGCGAGGCGTCCTGCTGCAGCGTCGACGTCGTGAACGGCGGCGCGGCGTTGCGCGAGCTCTCGCGCTTCTCGAGGCTCTTGACGATGTACTTCGCGTCGGCGAGCGCCGCGCGATGCTTGTCGGCCGCCTCGCCGGTGCCGATGTGGATCTTGTGGCCCTTGTGCTGGATGACCTCGGCGGTGAACGACTCCCCCGCGTGGTTCGCAAGGAGCGCCTCGAGGCTCCAGTACTCCTCGGCCTTGAACGCCTGGATCTCGCGCTCGCGGTCGACGATGAGACGCAGCGCGACGGATTGGACGCGGCCGGCGGAGAGCCCGTAGCGGATCTTCTTCCAGAGGAGCGGCGACATCGTGTAGCCCACGAGCCGGTCGACGACGCGACGTGCCTGCTGCGCGTTGACGAGATCCTGATCGATCTCCCGGGGATGCTTGAACGCGTCCGCGATCGCGGCGGGCGTTATCTCGTGGAACGTGACACGGCGCATCTTGCTCTTCGCGCCGCCGATGATCTCGGCCAGGTGCCACGCGATCGCCTCGCCCTCGCGGTCGAGGTCAGTGGCGAGCCAGATGTGCGGCGCGGTCTTCGCTTCCTTGCGCAGCAGGCGCGCGTGCTTCTCCGAGTCGTCCGGGATCACGTACTCCGGTGCGAACGTCTTGAGATCGATCCCGATCTTGGATTTGGGCAGATCACGGATATGGCCGTAGGAGGCCTCGACTTTGTAGCCGGGACCGAGCATCCGTTCGAGTGTCCTGGCCTTGGTGGGTGACTCGACCACCACCAGGTCCTGTTTCGCCTCCGCCAAATCCGACCGCCGCCTTTCACATAACGAAAAGCGCCCCTCACGGGCGCCCTACCGCTCCTACCACTTTAAATGTACCGGCTAGAGGCACTGTTCCTACGACCCTCTGCCCGACGCTCCGGCTATGGACGCCCGCGCGTCTTTTGCCCCCGCCGGCCCTTCTAGAGCAGGTCCTCGCGCTCTTCCCGGCGGAGATGGTCGACGACCTCTTTTACCTCCTCGGCATGCTCTTTCGAGGCCACCAGCAGGGCATCCGGCGTGTCCACGACGATGAGTCCCTCGACCCCGACCAGGGCCACGACCTTCCCCGGAGCCCAGGCGTAGTTGTCGCCGGCGCCGATCGCCACGTGGCCGTCCGACGACCAGTTATCGGAGCGCTGGACAATGGCGGCGAGGCGACCCCAGCTTCCGACGTCGTGCCAGCCGATGTCGGCGGGTACGACCGCGACGTTCCTCGCTTTCTCCAGGATCCCGTAGTCGATCGTCGTCTTGTCCGTCTCCTCCCAGACCTCCGCCAGGACACCCTCGTAGCGCGGGGTCCCAACGGCGTCCGCCAGCGCGTGCAGCGCCTTCGCCGTCTTGGGCAGATGTTCCTCGAACGCCTTCACGATCTCCGCGACGCGCCAGACGAACATCCCCGCGTTCCAGTAGTGGCCACCCGCGGCGATCATCTTTTCTGCAGCGTCGCGCTTCGGCTTCTCGATGAAACGCTTGACCGCGTGCACCGGCAGCGGCGCCTTCAGGTCGAGCCTGTCCCCCGCCTCGATGTACCCGAAGCCGGTGTCGGGGCTCTCTGGTTCGATGCCGAGCGTGACGAGACTCCCCGCTTCCGCCGCGGCCGTCGCGGCGACGAGCACTTCGCGGAACCTCGCGCGCCGCTCGATGACGTGATCCGACGGCAGGATCGCGACGACCGCCTCGGGGTCGAACGCGTGCAGTGCCGCCATCGCGAGCCCGATCGCCGCGGCGTTGCCGCGCGGATATGGCTCGACGACGACATGATCCGCGCGGAGCTCGGGCAGCTGTTCATGGATCAGCTCGCGATGCTCGGGTGGCGCAACGGTGAAGATCCGCTCGATGGGGATGAACTCGACCACGCGCTCGACCGTGTCCTGCAGCAGCGTGCGCTCACCGGTGAGCGGCAGGAACTGCTTCGGCTTGTCGCGCCGCGAGAGAGGCCAGAGCCGCGTGCCCGCCCCGCCCGAGAGGATCAGCGCATAGAGCCGGGGCAAGACGCCTAGCGCCCGAAGTAGTCGAGACGCATCGCCTGACGGACCTCGTGGAGGGTCTCGGCGGCCTCGCGCCGCGCGCGCTCGCTGCCGGCCGCGAGGATCTCGTCGACGAGATTCGGCTTCGCGGCCAGCTCTGCGCGACGGTCGCGGATCGGCGCGAGGAACATCTCCATCGCGACGACGAGCTTGCTCTTCACCTCGGCGTCGCCGACCTTGCCCTCGCGGTAGCGCGACTTGAGATCGTCGACCTCGGCCTTGTCCGTGTTGAAGGTGTCGTGATAGACGAAGACCGGATTCCCCTCGACGCGACCGGGCGTATCGGCGCGGACGCGGTTCGGGTCGGTGTACATCGACCTGACCTTCTTCTCGACCGTCTTCGCGTCGTCGCTCAGGTAGATCGCGTTGTCGAGGCTCTTTCCCATCTTCTCCCGTCCATCGATGCCGGGGAGAAGGCCCATGTCCGGGATCAACGCGTCCGGGACGGGGAAGACCGGCGCGAAGAGCTCGTTGAAGCGCCGCGCGATCTCCCGCGTCAGCTCGATGTGCGACTCCTGATCGCGTCCGACCGGTACGAGGTCGCCCTTCACGATGAGGATGTCGGCGGCCTGGAGCACGGGGTATCCGAGAAGTCCGTAGGTCGGCTGCGCGAGCCCGTGATCGCGCAGCTGGTCCTTCAGCGTCGGGATGCGCTGCACGCGTGGGACCGAAACGAGCATCGAGAAGTACAGGTGCAGCTCGGGGATCTGCGGCACCAGCGACTGAAGGATGTACGTGACCTTCTCCGGATCGACGCCGACGGCCAGGTTGTCGATCACGTCCTCACGGATGTTCTGCTCGATCTCGGCGAGGCCATCGAGCTTCGTCGTCAGCATGTGGTGATCGGCCACGAGGAGGAAGGTCTCGTAAGAGTCCTGCAGCTTCACGCGGTTCGCGAGCGTGCCGACGTAGTTGCCAACGTGCAGCCGTCCGGTCGGGCGATCGCCCGTCAGGATGCGCTTTCGCGTCTGCTTGGCCGCAGGCGCGGTCTTTGGAATGCTCACTTCCGCGGTCATGGGACCGTCATCCTAACGTGCGCGCCAGCTCGTCGGTCACCAGTCGTGTCATCTGATCGCGCTGTCCGACGAAGAAGTGATCCGCGCCGCGCACCTCGGCGATGCGTGCGCGCGGGAAGCGTTCGCGCAGCTCCGCCGCGGTGCCGAACTGGTCGCGCTCCGCGGCGACGATGAACGTCCCCTCAGCCACGGGTGGAAGATCGTTGTCGCGCCCCGAGACCGACCGCAGCGGAAGCCCGACCAGCGCGAGCGCGTCCGTGCGTCCTCCGCGTGAGAGCCAACGCAGCGCCATGAGCGCGCCGAAGCTGTAGCCGACAAGCCCGAGCGGCAGTCCCGGTGCGATCGATCGGGCATGGGCGACGGCCGCGCCGACATCGTCGGATTCCTCCGCCCCGCCGGTCCACGACCCATCACTTTTGCCAACGCTGCGGAAGTTGAACCGCAGCGCATACCAGCCGCGCTCCGCGCCGGCCCGCGCGACGGCGGCGATGAGCGGATTGCGCATCTCGCCGCCGTGGGTGGGCAGCGGGTGGGCGATGACCACGATCGCGCGCGGCTCGGTGTCGGGCACGCGCAGCGTCCCCTCGAGCCGACCAGCGATGCGCTGCGCTTCTTCCCGCACCACGAGAGTGTCGCGGGAACCCGCGCGAAACGCCGTTGTATAGGCTTCGGATATGCGCGTCCGGGCCTCTGGCGTCGCGCTGCTCGTCGTGACAGCCGTGGCTTGCCAGGCCGCCCGCCCTGCCGCAGAAGGCTCGCCGCCGGCGTCCGCGGCAGTCTTGAGCCCGTCGGCATCCGCGACACCGACCCCGACCCCGACCCCGACCATCAACGTGGTGCCTCAGAGCGCGCAGTGCGGCCAGCGGGTCATCGCGGACTTCATCCTCGCGAACGACATGACCTGCGCGACGGACGCCTTCGTCATCAACGCGGACAACGTCACTCTCGATCTCGGCGGCCACACCATCACCGGCCCCGGCATGGGCCCGCAGACCTGGCCGCAGCCGCAGCTCGACAGCGTCGGCGTCCGCACTGGCGGGCACACCAACGTCACGATCCGCAACGGGAAGATCAGCCAGTTCTCGACCGGCATCTATTTCGTCGACATGGAGAAGTCGCGGATCGAGGATGTGACGAGCGAGCGCAATCGGTTCGGGTTCTACTTCCACGCCTCGAAGCAGAACACGATCCGCCGCTCGACGGTCGTCGCCAACATCTACGGCCTGCACCTGCAGGACGCGAACGACAACCTCATCGAGGGCAACAACCTCATCAGACAGACCTATAACAGCCCCGGCGGCTTTGGCATCTATCTCTATCGGAGCAGCGGTAACCGCATCATCGAGAACACCATCGAGAACAACGTGAACTGGGGCATCTGGTTCAGCGATGCGAAGGGCAACACCATCTTCCACAACAACGTCTCCGGCAACTCGCCCCAGGTCAGCGATAACAATCCCGACGCGAACCAGTGGTTCGACCCCGACAAGAAGGAAGGCAACTGGTGGGCGGACTACAAGGGAACGGACGCCGACAACGACCACATCGGTGACACGCCGTACGGGATCCTCGGTCCGGGCGGCGCGGTGGACGCGTACCCATTCGTGGAGCGCGACGGCTGGAAGAAGAAGACCGGCTCGACGATCGACCACTACCAACCGCCGCTCGCGCGCCCGCCGCGCGAGGTGCGCATCGTCGTGGTGTCCGGCGGCACGGTGGATGTCGGGCGGCCGCATGATGCCGCGCTCGCGACGACCTCGGTGCGCGCCTCCTCTGTGGCGATCCAGACCGACGGCCGCACGCTGCTCGCGCTGGACGGAAAGACGCTGACCGCCTGGGATCTCACCGGGGGCGAACCGAGCACGCGCACGGTCGCGATCGACGACGGCATCGTCGGCGCGAATCGCGACGGCGTGTCCGCGCTCATCGTGGGCGCGCGCGGTGCGCAGCAGATCGATCTCACGACCGGGCAGCAGGAGTTCTTCGATTACTCGCACACGCCGCAGGAGCTCGCCCCGAGCTACAAGCACAACCACATCTTCGTCGCGACCCCACGCGGGATCGACCTTCTCTATCTCAACCTCGGCGGCCGCACGCCGTACACGATCCCGCTCGACGGACCGGCTGGGGCGATGTCCATGAACGGCTCGGGCACCCGCATCTACACCGCGATCCGCGGCAAGAACGTGATCGATGTCGTCGACACCGAGCAGTACGCGGTCGTGCAGCGGATCACGATCGACAGCGAGGCGACCGCCATCGCGGTCTCACCGCGCGAGGAAGCCCTCTACGTCGGTACCGCGAACGGCGTGCTCGCGATCGACCTCGGCAACGAGGCCGTGCGCGCACGCACCTCGTTCCTCGGCTCGGTCGTCGACATCGCGATCTCACCGAATGCCGACGAGCTCTACGTCGCGCTCGCCGGTCTCCAGCACGCGGTCGCCGTGCTCGACACCGCGACACTCCGTACCGCGAACGTCATCCCGCTGCAGGCCGACCCGACGACGCTGCTCGCCGCGTCGTACTGAACGAAGGCGTCGGCCGGCGCGTGGCTTAGGGCGCGGGTGGTCCCTCGCGTCGTTCGGCGGGGGCCGGCGGGACATTGGCGGCAAGCTTGGGCTCGCCCTCGAACCGGCTGATGATCACGAGGTAGTAGAGGACGAAGAGGATCGCGGCGTTGATGATCCAACCGGCCAGACCGAGGTTCCCGAGCGCTGCGATGAGACTGCCGACGGCGCTCGCGACAAGCCCGTAGATGACGAGCCTCTTTCCGTCGCGAACCCCCTTGTACATCTGGTAGCCGCCCCAGGCCACCAGCGCACTGCCGACGAGATTGATGACCGTGCCGACCCAGAACAGCGCGCCGGTGCCCGCGACCGCGGCGAGCGCCGACACGCCCAGCACGCCGATCACCCCGAAGAACGTGCTGATGCCGGCCAAGATCGCGTAGACCAAGCCGAGCGTCTTCGCGCGGATGTCCAGCTTCACAGGCGGATCCTTCGCGAATGCCGGGTTCAGCAATGCATCCAACAAGTCTTGTCTCCTCCTCAGGCCGACGCGTACGGCGGCGGACCGGGGACAGCCTAATTCAGCGGGAGAGTCCATCGCACGGCCAGCCTCTAGGGCATCGGGTTTCAGCTAACTGCGGCGATAGCGCCCGTCGCGTGTCTTCATGACGAGGCCCGCGAGCGTCAGCCTCAGCAGTCGCTCGGCAAGCTCAGCATCGGTGGTGCGCACTCGGCGCCGCAGCGCGTCAGCATCGAGCGCGTCGGCCGCGAGCGCCTCGAGGATCGGGTCGGCGGTCGACGCGATCCCGGATGAGGCTCGGAGGCCAAGGGCATCCAGCAAGGCGTCGGCGCTGACGAGCGCCCTGGCTTCTGCTGACGCGAGCAGCGCATTCGTCCCGACGGATGCGGCGGAACCGAGCGGACCCGGGACCGCGAAGAGCGGTCGGCCGAGACGGCGCGCCTCGTCGGCGGTGATGAGCGCGCCGGACACCTCTCCCGCCTCGACGACCACCACGGCCTCTGCGAGCGCGGCGATCGTTGTGTTGCGCCGCACAAAAGCCCAGGGCTGCGCGCAGAAGTTGGGCGGGTATTGCGACACCAGCGCGCCGCTCGCGCGGATGCGTGGCACCAGCGGCCGGCGCCGGCCACGGACGGTGGCAAGGAACAGCGTGATCCCCTCACCCAGTACCGCGACGGTGCGGCCGCCACCGTCGATCGCGCCACGATGCGCCGCGCTGTCGATCCCCTGCGCGAATCCGGACACGACCACGACTTTCGCCGCCGCGCACGAGCCGGCGATCTCACGCGCCACGCGCTCGCCATAGCCGGTCATGCGTCGCGTGCCCACGATCGCCACGGACCGCGCGGCGAGCGCCGTCTCGTCGCCGTCGACCCAGAGCGGATCGGGTGGACGCGCGAGGTGTCGCAGGCGCGCTGGATAACGCGCGTCGGTCGGCGTGACCGCGATCACGCCTGCGCGCGGAGCATCAGCGCGAGCGCGAGGTCGGCCGTCCGGATGTCGTCGCTCCCTGCGAGATCGGCGACGGTCCGCGCGACGCGGAGCACACGGTGAAAGCCGCGCGCCGAAAGACGGCGGCCACGCATAGCTTCGGCCGCAAGTGTCTCGGCCTCGCTTGCGAGGCGGCAGTGTCGTCGCACGTCCGCGACGGAGAGCTCAGCATTGCAGCTGCGGCCGGTGCCGCCGAGTCGCGCGCTCATGCGCGCACGCGCTCGTACGACTCGCTCGCGGACCGTACGTGACGGCTCGCGGCCGTCCTCGCGCAGCTCCTCATACGCGATGCGTGGAACGTGAACGCGCAGATCGATGCGATCGAGGAGCGGACCCGAGAGGCGGGCGTGGTAGCGGTCGACCGCGTCCGGCAGGCAGGTGCACTGCTCTGCGGGATCGCCGGCGTGCCCGCATGGGCAGGGGTTCATCGCCGCGACGAGCGTGAAGCGCGCGGGATACGTCGCCGCCGTGCCGGCGCGCGAGATCGTGACCGCGCCCTCCTCGAGTGGCTCGCGCAGGGTGTCGAGGACTGATGGAGAGAACTCGGCGAGCTCGTCGAGGAAGAGCGCGCCGCCGTGCGCGAGGCTCACCTCGCCCGGACGCGGAGGCGACCCGCCACCGACGAGTGCGAGGTGCGACGCGGTGTGGTGCGGAGCACGGAACGGGCGCGCACCGAGAAGGGGACGGTCTGGATCGATCAGGCCGGCGACGCTGTGGACCGCGCTCGCGACGATGGCCTCGTCGGGATCGAACGCGGGCAGGAGCGATGCGATCGCGCGAGCGAGCAGCGTCTTGCCCGTTCCCGGCGGCCCGACGAACAGCAGGCTGTGTCCACCGGCGGCCGCGACTTCAAGGGCACGCTTCGGCGTTTCGTGTCCGGCGATGTCGGCGAGGTCGACGGGATGGGCCGGACGCGGCGCGGGTCGGGGCATTGGCGCGGGCGCCTGCCGAGCGCGACCTTCGACGTGCTCGACCACCTCGCGGAGCGACGTGAAGCCGAATGCGTCGGTGCCGAGCGCCGCGGCCTCTGCCGCGTTCTCGGGCGCGACGAACGCGGCCGACACGCCAGCCAGCACCGCGCGTCGCACTCGGGCCATGACGCCGCGGACCGGCCGAAGTGTTCCATCGAGAGCGAGCTCGGCCAGACAGAGCGCGTCGGCATCGCGCGTGAGCTGTCCGGTCGCGCGCAGGACGCCGAGCGCGATCGCGAGATCGAAGCCGGTGCCTTCCTTGCGCCGCTCGGCGGGCGCGAGATTCACCACGACCCGGCGGAGCGGGAACTCGAACCCCGAATTGCGGATCGCTGCGCGAACGCGCTCGCGCGCCTCGGACACGGCAGCGTCGGGCATACCGACGACCGTGAATGAGGGGAGGCCATTGGCCACGTCCGCCTCGACAGTGACCATCGCGCTCTCGAGCCCCCAGAGCGCGCACGCCGCGACGCGCGCGACGGAGCGCGCCGTCTGTTGCGGTCCGACGGCCGTCGACATCCGTCGCAGCCTCAGCGGACCGCAGCTCTGGTGACACCGCACTCGCGACCGGTACCGAAGTACCGGTCCGCGCTGCGCGCGAGCTCAACGTCGCGTGGCGCCCTCAACGAGCGTCTGCGCCCAGCGCGCCCGAAAGCGGCGCGGGACTCCTCGAGCGAGCGTCTGCGCCCAGCCGGCCCAAGCAGAGCACGCGCGGTGAGTAGCGGGCCGGCGTAGCCAGCAGCGAGCGAGAGGAGTCCCGCGACGCGAGCCGCCACACTACGGCCGCATGTCGTGGCGGGTGGCCGGGCTCTTCTTCGCCCTCGGTGTGGTGACGCGCATCCCGTTCCAGACGGACTACATGTGGGCGCACGACTCGGTGCTCTACGCGCGCGCGATCGAGCGTTTCGATCCGCTGGATCAACGGCCTCAGGCGCCCGGCTATCTCTACTACGTCCTGCTCATCCGCGCGCTCTACGCGATCGTCGGCGATCCGAACCGCGCGATGACGATCGTGAGCCTCATCGCCGGCGCGGCGGCGGTGGCGCTGCTCTACCTCTTCGCCGCGCGGCTCTACGACGAGCGCACGGCGCGCGCGAGCGGCGCATTCCTGTTGACCGCGGTGACGTTCTGGGCCTACGGCGGCGTCGCGTACCCCTACACGCTTCTCGCCGCGCTCTCGATCGGCTGCGCGATGCTGCTCTGGCTCGCGCTGCGTGCGGAAGGCGAACGCGGGCGGCGGCTACTGCTGGCGACCGCGGCCTACGGCGTCGCGATCGGCTTCCGTACCGATGTCGCGGTGTTCCTCGCTCCGCTCTGGCTGATGGCCGCGTGGGCCACGCCGCTGCTCTGGGTCATGGCGAGCGCCGCTCTCGGCGTCGTGCTCGTGCTGGTGTGGTTCTTCGCCTCCGCGGCGCAGGACGGCGGCGTGGGCCTGCTGCTCGAGGCGCTGCGGATCCAAGGGAAGTTCATCGATGAGCGCTACAGCGTCTTCGGCGACCTTGGCCTGCGCGCGCTCTACGGGAACATGTACGAGCTCGGGCGCTTCCTTGGCCGCGGTCTCTACTTCATCGCGCCGCTGCTGGTCGCCGTTCCACTGTCAGCGGGCGCGCGGCGGATCGAGATGAGCGAC